>NZ_JBDPLU010000010.1:0-274250 GCF_039871525.1 Streptomyces sp. B6B3
ACCTGCCGGTGATCCGCCGGCAGGTCGCCGACGCCGGCGAGGAGTTCGACGAGCGCGGACTCCTCGCTCCCGTCGCGCGTGGCGAGGGCCGCGGCCCCGTCCCGACCGGCTGCGTTCGGCTCCGTCTCGGCCGTCTCGGCCGTCTCGGCCGTTCCGGCCGGTTCGGTCAGGGCGAGCAGCCGGCGCAGGTAGCCGGGGCCCGGGGTGCGGGTGGCGGCGTCGAGCGCGTCGGCGCCGCCCGGCCGTATCCGGTCCACCAGGCCGCGGGCCTTGGCCGTCAGCTCCGCGTCGGTGAGCGGGCGGGCCAGGCTGCCGCGGGCGTGCGCCACGTCGTGGGCGAGGACGCCGCCGTCGGCCAGGGCTATCTCGATCCGGGCCGCGTCCCGGTCGCACGCCTCCCGCGGCGCGAAGGCGACCAGCGAACGCAGCCGCCTTGCGGGTTCGGAGACCACGAACCCGGTGGCGTAGCCGGCGAGGTCCACCGGGCCCAGCAGCAGTCCCGCGGCCACCCCGTGGGCGGTGGAGAACCGGGCCTGGAGGCCGTCGACGGGTTGGACGTTGCCGGTCAGCTCCGGCACCAGCGGGTGGCAGACCAGCCGGATCGCGCGCACCGCGTCGGGGCCGCCGTGCGCGGCCAGCGGCTCGTGGAGCGCCTCCGCGGCCTCGATGGCCGGATGCGTGACGATGCCGCAGGGATAGGGCTTGAAGGTGTTGTCCAGCAGCTCCCAGCGCCGACCCATGTCGCCCCTCAGCAGGGCGTCGGCGTCGAACGCCCCGCCGGCCAGCCGCCGGACCAGCCCGTCGGGCCCGGTGAGGCTGTCGCCGGGCCCCGGTACGCCGGCCGCGGCGTCCCGCGCCGCGCGCAGGCCGTTGACCGCGGCCTTGCCCGGATGGAAGGGCTTGACCATGGAGCCGAAGCCCTCCCGGTTCCCCAGCCCGCCCTCGACCGCCCACTCCACGGCGGCGCGCAGCCGCCCGGCGTCGAGGCCGAGCAGCAGCCCGGCGGTGACGGCCGCGCCCACCGCGCCGCAGGTGCCGGTGATGTGCCAGCCCGCGTCGTAGTGCGCGGGGGAGACCGCGACGCCGAGCCGGAGTTGGGCCTCGACGCCCCAGGCGTACGCCGCGAGCACCTCCTCGGCGTCCCGGTCGGCGATCTCCTCCTGCAGCCCGGTCAGCGCGGCCAGGCAGACCGCGCCGGGGTGGATCACCGTGCGCAGGTGGGTGTCGTCGTAGTCGTCGAGATGCGCCGCGATGCCGGTCGCGAGCGCGGCGTCGAGCGGCCGGAGCCGCTCCGGGCGGCCCGGCAGGACGGCCCGTCCCGCGCCGAACCCGGCGGTCGCGGCGGCGACGACGTCCATCGCGGGCTCCCTCGCGGCGCCGACGGTCGTCGCGAGCACGTTGTACAGCGTGCGCCGGGCCGCGTCACGCACCTCGGCGGGCAGCGGCGACCCGTGGTGGGCGGTGACCAGACGGGCGAGCCGGTCGAGCGGGGCGGACATGGATCTCCTCGTGCGGTGGTGGAACTCTGGGTGGGTCACGGGTGGTTCGTGGGAGTTCATGGGGTTTCGCGGGTGGTCAGATGCCGACGACCTGTGCCATCAGGAGCGTGCCGGCGACCAGGATGGTGACGCCGATGAGGTCGAAGACGAACCCGCTGCGGATCATCTTCGTCATCGGCACCATTCCCGAGCCGTAGACGATGGCGTTCCCCGGAGTGGAGACCGGGAGCATGAAGCCGTATCCGGCGGCGGCGGTGGCGACCAGGCCGGGGATCAGCGGGTTGACGTCGACCGCCATGGCGATCGGCACCACGATGGGCACGACGATGCCGGCGCTGGCGGTGTTGCTGGTGGTCTCGGAGATGACCAGGCCGGCCACCGCGGCGAGGATGGTGACCGAGACCAGCGACGAGACCCCGAGATGGTCGGCCAGCGAGGTGCCCAGCGTGTCGGCGAGTCCGGTCTCCGAGGACAGCGACCCGATCACCGTGCCGGCGCCGAACAGCAGGATGACGCCCCAGTCGATCTTCACCGCCTCGGCCCAGGTCAGGGTGGGGGCGCGCCGACCCGTCGCGTCGCCCCGGTCGAGCGGCAGCAGGAAGAGCACGGTGGCCGCGAGGATGGCGGCCACGCCCTCGGTCAGGTGCTCGTGCATCAGGACGACGAAGTCGTGCTCCTCGCCGAGGACCAGACTGCCGATGCCGGGCGCCGTCCACAGCACGACGGCGACGGCGAACCCGACGCAGGTGTTCGCCTCGCCGCGGGAGAACGAGCCGAACTCGGCGCGCTGTTCGGCCAGGTAGGCCTCCGCGCCGCGGAGTTCGGAGACCTCGGGCCGGTTGAGCCGGAGCAGCACGACGCACAGCGCCGCGAACATCACCAGCACGATCGGGGCGAACAGCAGGACCCACTCGACGAAGTTGATGGTCTTCCCGGTCTGTTCCTCGACGAGGTCCCGGCCGATGAGCTGGTGCGGGGCGCCGATCGGGGTCAGCAGGCCGCCGATGGAGGCGCCGTAGGCGATCATCAGCATCAGCGCGGTGGACCACCGTGAGCCGTGCAGGTCCTGGCCGCCCTTGTCCGTGCTGATCGCGCTGACCGCGCGGACGATGCCGATGCCGATGGGGAACAGCATGGCCACGGTGGCCGTGTTGGAGATGAAGGCCGAGATACACATCGCCATCGCGCCGAACGCGACGACCGTGCGGGCCGGCGAACGGACCACCCCTCCCACGGACAGCACGCGCAGCGCGAGGCGCCGGTCGAGACCGTGCACCGTCATGGACCGGGCGATCACGAAGCCGCCCAGGAACGTGAAGATCGTGTCGTTGCCGAACGCCCCGAAGACGGTGTCCTCGTCGGCCACGCCGAGGAAGACGCACAGCACGATGCCCAGCAGCGCCGTGGCGGCGAGCGGTATGGCCTCGGTCACCCACCAGACGATCACCAGCACGAGCACGGCGGCGAGCGCCCGCTGCTCCCAGGGCAGCCCCAGGGCGGTCAGCAGCACGAGGGCGAAGCCGACCGGCCCGAGGGCCAGGCCGACGCGTCCGCGTATCAGGTCGAAGCGTTCCTGGCGGTCGACGGTCTTCGAGGCTGCGGTCCCCGAGGCTGCCGCGCCGCTGCGGTCCTCCGTCTTCATGACTCCTCCGTGGCGCCCGTATGGCGGTACGATGTTTCGTAATGTGGGCAGTCGGCACCCTAGGTCGCGACCGGTCATCCGGCAAGGGGTTCGGCAAGGGGTTCAGCGAGGGGTTCGGTCGGGAGAAATGGCCGGGCGATAGGCTCGGCCCCGTGGCGGCAACGGGAGAGGACGCTGTGGAAGCGGCAGGTCAACCGTCCGGAGTGCAGTCGATCGACCGGGCGATCGCGCTCCTCGCGGCGTTCTCCCGGGCGCGCCCGGTACTCGGGATCAGCGAGCTGGCTCGCCACACCGCGCTCACCCGGGGAACGACGCACCGGCTGGTCAGCGCCCTGACCGCGCACGGCATGCTGACCCAGGTGCCAGGATCTACCACGTACTCGCTCGGGCCCCGGCTGCTCGGCCTCGCCGAATCGGCGCGCGACCAGCTCTCCCTGGACGTCCAGGCGCCGCCGGTGATGACCTGGTTGCGGGACCGGACCGGGGAGACGGTGGGGCTGCACATCCTCGACGCCGTGCCCAGCCGCCGGACGATCGCCCAGATCGAGTCCCTGCAGCCGCTCCGCCGCACCTACACCGACCTCGGTGCCGCCCGGCCGCCGCACCAGGGCGCGCCCGGCAAGCTGCTGCTGGCGTACGCGCCGGGCACGGTCGCCCAGGACGTCGTCGCGGAGCTGGCGCGGACGGAGCCGGGCGTGGCCGACGAGGTGGCGGCGGCGCTGGACCGGGTCAGGGGCGACGGCTACGCCATCTCGCTGGAGGAGCGGGTGAAGGGCGTGGTGGCCCTCGCCGTTCCCGTGCGGGACCACAAGGGCGAGGTCGCGGCGGCGCTCAGCGTCTCCGTCCCGGCCGTCCGCGCCGGCCGTCCGGAGCTGGTGGCCATGGTCCCGGTCGCCACGGAGGCGGCGGACCGGCTCTCCCGCCGGCTCGGCCACGACCCAGCCGGGGATCCGGCCGGAACCGTCGGGGAGGACGGCTGAACCCGCCTGCCTGGTCGGGTGTGGCCGCGGTGTGTCGGCTTGGCGAGGGCGACGCCCGCCGAGAACAGTCGAGACGGGTTCCCCGGAGACGAACCCGAGCCGACTTCGAAAGGGCAGGCACGCCGATGACGACGTGGACCGACGACGAACTCAGCCGGATCGCCGCGGCGGACGAACTGGAGATCGCGCCGCTCCGCGGCGACGGCACGCTGCGGCGGCCCACGACGATCTGGGTGGTCCGACACGACGACGATCTCTACGTCCGCTCCTACAAGGGGCGCCGCGGCCACTGGTTCCGCGCCGCCCAGGCGCGGCACGAGGGCCACATCAGCTCCGGCGGCGTCGACCGGGACGTCAGCTTCGTCGAGGAGACCGACCCGTCGCTGCACCCGGCCCTCGACGACGCCTACCGCACCAAGTACCACCGCTACGGCGGCACGTACGTCGATCCCATGGTGGCCCCCGACGCCCAGGCCGCCACGCTCCGGCTGGTGCCCCGCTGACGCACGGTGCCCCGCCCCGACGCGCGTCGGGGCAGGGCACCGGTCGGTCGGCTCCCGGGTCGTCAGTCCACGTACATCCGGGGTTCGAACGTGGCCGTGGCGAATCCGCCGAAGTTGTCCTCGACCTCGGCCCGCTCGGCGGCGTTGGGGTAGCGGTTGGTGCAGCCGACGCCGCCCGTGGATCCGGACATCAGGCTGCTGCAGGGCCCCGGCTTGATGTCGGGCAGCCCCAGGATGTGCCCGAGCTCGTGCGCCGCGATGCGGATGACGTCGTAGCCGTCGTTGACGGCCTGCCGGCCCATCCAGACGATGCCGTTGCCCAGACTGGTGGTCAGGGCCCGGGGCCAGCCGTCGTCCGCGACGATCTCGATGTTGGCCGAACCGCCCGTCGCGGGCTCCAGCCGGACGTTGGCCACGCTCTCGTTCCAGACCTCCGCGCCGGCGTGGACCGCGTCCACGAACTCCTCGGCTCCCGAGGTGTCGTAGGTGAGCACGACCGTGGCGGCGGACGCCTGGGGCGCGGGGGCGGCGGAGGCCTGGCCGACGGTCCAGGTCAGGGTCACCACGAGTAGGGTGACCAGCGCCCGCGCGGCGTTTCTGAGTGTCACGGTGATCCTCCTGTGGGGGGACGGATGTTCGCCGAATGGTAGGGCGAGTGGCGTGCACATGACATTGCACGCCAGGGGTCATCTGCCCCTCCCACCCCCGCGCCAATCCGCCGCCCGCCCGCGGTCAGTCGGCGAAGCGGAGCCCCAGGCCCAGATGGTCGACCTCGTACAGCCGCCCGCGGTCGATCCGCACGGGCGAGGGCTCCCGCAGCGCGCCGAGCGCGCCGAAGCCCGCGTCCTCGACGTCCTCCACCATCACCTCGGCGTCGAGGGTCAGGGCGAGCTGCCCGGAGAGCTCGGGCAGCAGGTGCGGGTGCAGCGCCACGCCGTGCTCGCGGGCCAGCCGGGCGATCCGCCGGAACGGCGTGATCCCGCCGACCCGCACCACGTTGGGCTGCACCACGTGCGCCGCCCCGGCGCGCAGGTACTCCGCGAAACGGTGCTCCGTGTGCAGGTTCTCGCCCACCGCGAGGGGGATCCGGGTGCGCCGGGCGAGCTCCGCGTGGCCCGCGAGATCCTCGGCACGCAGCGGTTCCTCGATCCAGGCCGGCGCGTAGCCGGACAACGCGTCGAGCGCGGCGGTGGCGCGGTCCAGGTCCCAGCGCTGGTTGGCGTCCAGCATCAGCCGGCGGGTCGGCCCGAGGATCGCCCGGACCGCGGCGACGCGCCGCACGTCCTCGGCCAGGTCGGGACCGCCCACCTTGATCTTCACCGCGTCGAAGCCCGCGGCCACCCAGCGCTCGACCTGCGCGCACAACTCCGCGAGCGGGTAGTGCAGGTTGACGCCGCTGCCGTAGGCGGCGACGCTGCTCCGCCGGCGGCCGAGCAGCCCGGACACCGACCGGCCGGCGCGCCGCGCGGCGGCGTCCCACAGCGCCAGGTCGAGCCCGGCCAGCGCGATGGTGGTCAGGCCGCCACCGCCGGCCTCGTGCAGGTGCTCCCACAGGGGCTGCCAGACCGCCTCCGGGTCGGCCGTCCGGCCGCGCGCCGCGTCGGCGATGTCGTGCTCCAGCAGGGCGAGCGCCGCGTGCGCGCCGATCGACGGGGTCCAGGTCAGGCCGTGCCCCTCGGCGCCGTCGGTGAGCGTCACCGTGGTGGCGATGACGTGGACGGCGGGAACGTCCGGGCCCCAGGGGCGGGAGAGCGGCACCCGCAGCAACCGCGCCCGCAGCCCTGAGATCTCCGTCGTGCGGCGGGACATGCGCGGTCTCCCTGCTCTCTGGCCTGCTCGCTGACCCGTGAATCGATTCACGCAGCGCGTACGGCGGCCGAGTGTGGCAACGCCGCCCGATCGCGTCAAGGCACCCGCCGACCCGTCCGGGTGACGCGGCGGCGCTGTCGGCGTCGGAACGAGTCCGCGACGGATACGACAGAGATCACTCCTCCCGTGCGCGTTCCGATGCGAAACTCATGCGAAAGGTGTTCCACCGTGACCGTTCCCGAGACGATCGACCAGGCAGCCCGCGGCTACAGCACCACGCTCGCCTACTGGCTGGCGCGGGCCTCCCAACTCGTTTACCAGGACGAGGCCGAGGTCGTTGCCCAGGCCCAGGCCTGGGGCTTCGACCGGGTGCGGCACCACCTGAGCCGCCACGAGCCACCGTTCCCGTTGGAGGACACCCAGGCGTACACCATGGCCAGCGACCGCATGATCATCACCGCCTTCCGCGGCACGGAGGCGGACCAGATCAAGGACTGGCTGTCGGACGCCACCACGCCGCCGTGGCCGGGGCCCGCCGGCACGGGCTTCGTGCACTACGGCTTCGGGGAGGCGCTGGACTCCGTCCTCCCCGAGGTGCGGAACACCCTGGTGGAGTTCCGGGACAACGGCCAGAGCGTGTGGTTCACCGGCCACAGCCTCGGCGGCGCGCTCGCCATGCTGGCCGGCGCGTACACCTACCTGGAGGACCCGCGACAACTCCCCGACGGCGTCTACACCTACGGCCAGCCCCGCACCTGCGACCCGCTGCTGGCCGCGGCGGTCGACGAGAGCTTCCAGCAGCGGATGTACCGCTTCGTCAACAACAACGACATCGTGCCGCAGGTGCCGCCGGAGCCCCCGTACGCCCATGTCGAGGCGCTGCGCTACATCGACACGAAGGGGAAGATCCACGAGTCGGTGCCGTTCCTCGGCGGCCTCGCCGACCAGGCCGCGGGCCTGACCTCCGACCCGTTCGCCCCGGCGAGCGACGGCATCAGGGACCACTCGCTGGACGCCTACGTCGCGGCCCTGGAGAAGAACCTGCCCTAGCGCCACGGGTCGAGGGCGTGCTTGCCACGGGTGTTGCCCGCCGCCAGTTCCCGAAGCACCGCCGGCCCTTCGGCCAGGGGGTGGACCCGGGGCGTGCCGGGCGGGTACACGCCCTGGGCGACGAGCGCGTCGAGCTCGGCGAGGAGCGATCGGTGGAGGGACGGGGCCGCGGTCGCCAACGCCCCGATGTGCAGGCCCTTGACCTGGACCCGGTGGGTGAAGACCAGGTCGTGCGTGGTCAGGCTCGCGTCGCCGGAGGCGGCGCCGAAGACGACGACGCGTCCGGTGAAGGGCTTGGCGACGGACAGGCTGACCCGGAACGTGGCCCGTCCCACGGATTCCAGGACCAGGTCGACGCCGCCGGTCAGGCGGGTGATCTCCGCGGCCAGGTCGGGGCGCGTGCGGTCCAGGACCGCGTGGGCGCCGAGCGCCTCGACGGCGGCGTGCTTGGCCGGGGAGGCCGTGGCGATCACCCGCGCACCGTAGTGACGGGCGAGGCGCACCGCGGCCTGCCCCACGCCACCCGCCGCGGCATGGACCAGCACCGCGTCGCCCGCCCGGACCTCGCCCAACGGCCTCAGCGCCGCCAACGCGGTGGCCCAGTTCAGCAAGAGGCCGAGAGCCTCGGCGTCGCTCCAGCCGGACGGCACGGGAAGCGCACCGGCGGCCGGCATCGTCATGTACTGCGCGAAGGCGCCTGGGCCGGTTCCGATGACGTGGCTGCCGACCGCGAGCGGGTTCGCGATCCCGGGACCGACGCCGACGATCTCGCCTGCGGCCTCGAAGCCCGCCACGTAGGGCGCCTGCGGCCCGCCGCCGTAGGTCCCCCGGGTCTGCATGACGTCCGCGAAGTTGACCCCGGCGGCGCCCACGCGGACCAGGTACTCGCCCGGGCCGGGAGCGGGGCGGCGCTGATCGGTCGTGAGGGTCAGGTCCTCGGGACCGCGGTGCGAGCGCTGGACCAGGGCCCGCATGCTCTGCTCGTTGATCTCCATGCCCGCGAACGTAGAAGCCTCACACTGACGTCAACGTCAAGCGGGCGATCACCGATCAGCGGGGCGAGCCGTCCGCAGGTACGCGTCGAGTGCCGCCTGCCGAGCGCTGAGCTCGGCGATGCGGGCGGCGAGCCGATCGCGATAGCTCCGCACCTCGTCCAGCAACTCCGCGGACGGCCCGTCGGCGTGGTGTGGCAGAACGTCCCTGATCAGCCGCACGGGCAGCCCGGACTCCAGCAGCGAGCGGATGACGAGCACCCGGTCGACGGTGAACCCGCAGTAGTCGCGG
This sequence comes from Streptomyces sp. B6B3, assembly GCF_039871525.1. Classification (NCBI taxonomy): domain Bacteria; kingdom Bacillati; phylum Actinomycetota; class Actinomycetes; order Kitasatosporales; family Streptomycetaceae; genus Streptomyces; species Streptomyces sp. B6B3. The sequence goes on from NZ_JBDPLU010000010.1 coordinate 8,768, forward strand.
TAGCCGTTGCCGCACCGACCGGGGACGATCAACCCCTCGTCCTCGTAGTACCGCAACGACCTGGCGCTCACGCCGCTGGCCCTGGCCGCCTCACCGATCCGCATGTCCGGAGACAACGTCGGGGCGCCCCGCGGTCTTCCGGTGACCGCCTACCCCCAGGTGAGCGGGTCGAGGTGGAGGTAGAAGCGCTGGCGGGCGGGGTCGAGGGGGGTGCCGTAGTGGGTGGCGAAGCGGTCGTCCGCGGCGCGGGCCTCCGCCTCGTTCGGCCAGGTCTCGCGGGCGTTGGCGAGCAGCAGGGCCAGGTCGGCGTGGGGGTCGGCGCGGCCGAGGCGGCCAAGGTCCACGAAGCCGGCCACCTCCAGGGTCTCCGGGTCGAGGACGATATTGGGCAGGGTCAGGTCCCCGTGGCAGACGACGGTCTCGGCGGCCTCCTCGGCGAGGCGTTGGTCGACCTGGGGTTCGAGGCGGGCCAGCAGGTCCTCGGGCGGCGTGCGCTGCTGCTCCTCGGGCAGGAAGCCCGGGTTGACCGCGCCGCGGGTGACGACGTCGCGGGCCAGGGCGAACATTCCGGCGAGGTCCCGGGTGAACGGGCACGCCGCCGGAGGCAGGTCGTGCAGCCGGCGCACCGCGTCCGCGATGGCGGGCCAGGCCGCGGCGAGGGTCGGGGCGGGGACCCGGTCGGCGGGGACGCCGGGGACGGCGCTCGTCTCCAGACGGGCGGCGTCGGCGGTGACGCGCCAGTCCAGCACCCGAGGGCCGGGGATGCCCTGTCCGGCCAGCCAGTCGATTCGGTCCCGTTCCGCCGCCAACGCGTCGGCGTCGTGCGCCGGAACGCTCTTGACATACCGCGTGCCGTCGGGGGAACGGAGGACGTCGGCTCCCGACTCGCCGGAGGGCACGGGAAGCCAGTCGGAGGAGGGAGCGCTCACGTGCGCCAGCCTAGGCGGTGGCACGACGCGGCGCCCGGGACGGCCGTTCGTCCCGGGCGCCGTGACGCGTGGTCGGTCGGTGGGGCTCAGCACCCGTACTTGTAGTCGAGCAGCAGCTGGTCGGTCTGGGTCTGCTTGCCGTCGGTGGCCCAGATCTCGGCGTGGTACTCACCGGCCGGGGCTGGGGCGAGCGACAGTCCGACGAAGCCGTTGACGACCAAACCGCCGTCGTCGGGGTCTCGTTCGTTCGTACCCGGCGGGATGGTGCTGCCGCCCAGGCTGGACGAGCCGGGGGGCAGGTTGCGGACCCCGACCTGGATCGGGGTCGACCAGCTTCCGGACACGGCGGCGAAGGCGTAGGTGTTGGGCCAGCCGTACTCCGGGCCGACGCATATCCGCTGTCCCTCGGCCTCCAACGTCCATGTCGAGGTCGAGGTCGAGGTCGAGGTCGAGGCCGAGGCGGGTGCCGTGCTGACGAGCGACAGGGTGAGAGCCGATAACAGGCCGAGGAGCAGTCCGACCCCGCGGTGGCGAGTTCTCATTCGTACCTCCTGGTTGGGGGCGCATGAGGCAGTACGAAAGCGCGTCTTCCGGTCGATTTCGCGGACCGGGAGACGCCAACGAGTGTCACTCAGGCCGCAGCCCTTGCACAAGAGGGTAGTTGGAATTTGAATGACTCGGTCCGAGGTGAGCCGTAAAGCCGTTGCGTCGTGGCGTCCGCCGCTCCTAGGTTCCCGGCATGACCACCTCCGAGGCCGCCTCCGACTACGCCGCCCTGGTCGCGGACGCCCTGGCCGCGCCGGTCGAGGGGTGGGACTTCGGCTGGCTGGCCGGCCGGGCGGAGGGCTCGGATCCGTCGTGGTCCTACCGCGACCTGGCCCGCGACCGCCTCGCCCGTGCCGACCGGGTGCTGGACGTCGACACCGGCGGCGGTGAGCTGCTGGCCTCGTTCGGGCGGCTGCTGCCCGCGCGGGTGTGGGCGACCGAGGGCTGGCCGCCCAACATCCCGCTGGCCCGCCGCCGCCTCGAACCGTTGGGCGTCACCGTCCTTCCGGTCGCCGCGCGGGAACAGCTGCCCCTGCCCGACGCCTCGGTCGACCTGGTCCTGAACCGGCACGGTCGGCTGGCCGCGCCCGAGGTGGCGCGGGTGCTGCGGCCCGGTGGCGTGCTGCTCACCCAACAGGTGGGCAGCGACGACTGCGCGGACCTCAACGAGACGCTCGGCGCCCCGCCCGCACGTCCGCCGGGGTCGTGGACCCTCGACGTGGCGCGCGAGGCCCTGTCCGCCGCCGGGCTGCGGCTGACCGACGCCCGCGAGGAGCGACCGGTGCTCACCTTCCGCGACGTCGGCGCCCTGATCTACCACCTCCGCCTGGTGACCTGGCAGATCCCCGACTTCGACCCGCGGCGCCACGACGCCGCGTTGCGGCGGGTGCACGAGCACATCCGCGCCGAGGGACGGCTGGACGTGCACGCGCACCGGTTCCTCGTCGCGGCCGAGCGTCCCTGACCAGGCCGGCCCGGGCTACCGGGTGCGGAGCAGCTCCAGGTCGGCGCCCCAGGAGTCGAGGACCGCGTCGTGGCCGGCCTCGCGGGCCGTCCGTTCGATCTCCGTGAAGAGCGCGCGCTGGGTGTCCTGGTCGCCGTCGGCGAGGATCCGGCGGAGGACGGGGAGCAGGCGGTCGGCGGCCCAGCGGGGGTCGTCGAGCGGATGCCGGTCCAGCTCCCAGCCGAGGTACTTGTTGTAGGGCCGGACGCGCCGGTGCAGGGCGAAGATCACCTCCAGGGCGAACGGCACGCTCTCGGCGGCGTCGAGATGGGCCAGTTCGGCGCGACCGTCCCGGTGGCTCTTCAGGGAGCGGTAGGTCTGGTTGACGTAGGCGTCCAGGTAGCCGTCGACCGCGCGGCGCGCCTCGTCGGGGTCGAGCCGCCGCTTCCGGTCGAGGATCTCGCCGATCCCGCCGTCGAGCCGGTCGAACAGCACCCTGGCGCGCGTGTACGCGTACCGGCTCCAGGACTCCGGACCCGGCATCCCGCGGACCCGGAACTCGGCGAGCGTCAGCACCACGAGGTCGAGATGCGCCGAGCGGAAGCCGTCCAGCTCGTGCAACGGGGAGGGGCCCTCGTCCCGGGTGACGACGTGCAGGTCGTGGTCGGAGTGGCCGGTCGGCATGCCGTCGTGCACCTGGGAGCCGCTCAGGACCAGCCCGAGCACGCTGGGTTCGGCCCGCGCCCGGGCCACGAACGCGGCCAGGGTGGCGTCGGGGGAGGCGGCGAGGGTGACAGCAGGGGTGACAGGGGTGACGGGGGTGAGGTCGTGCGTCATGGTGAGCTCCTGCGAACAGGTGGGAACGTCCGCGGCCAACGGCTGCGCGGACTGCTGACGGTTCGCGTCTGTGGCGGCCCTGAGCCGCCACGGGAGATCACCTCACGCGGTGGACACTAGCCCCGGCGGGCCGCGCGTGTCACCCGAGTTTCGCCGGGCGCCTCGCCAGCCAGACGCAGACCCACAGGCCGAGGCCCACCAGCATCAGCCAGCCGGCGATGCGGTAGTCGTCCGAGTCGCGGCCCGACATGGGGCTGGCCAGGTAGGCGCACAGGACGGCGCCGGCGACGGGCAACGCGGTCGGCGCGCGGAAGTGCCGGTGCTCGACCGGATGCCGGCGCAGCACCAGCACGGCGATGTTGACGACCGTGAAGACGCACAGCAGGAGCAGCGACGTGGTGCCGCCCAGCGACGCCAGGTCGGCGTAGCCGATCAGCAGGAACGCGAGCAGCGTGGTGAAGACGATCGCGACCCACGGCGTCCGGCGCCCGGGGGAGGATACGGCCGAGCGGCGCCGGCAGCGCGCGCTCCCGCGACATGCCGTAGAGCAGGCGGCTGGCCATCAGCATGTTGATGAGCGCCGAGTTGGCGACGGCGAACATGGTGATCCAGGCGAAGAGGTCGAGCGGGAAGCCCGGCGCCCCGGCCCTGACGACGTTCAGCAGCGGCGTGTTGCCCTCGCCCAGGTCGCCGGGGGCGACGAGGGTGACGCTGGCCAGGGCGACGAGCACGTAGATCGTGCCGGTGACGGTGAGCCCGATCAGCATCACGCGGGGGAAGATCCGCACCGGGTCCTTGGTCTCCTCGGCCATGTTGACCGAGTCCTCGAAGCCGACCATGGCGAAGAACGCCAGCGCGGTAGCGGCGGAGACCGCGCCGAAGGCCGTCTCGCCGCCCGTGGTGTCGAAGTCGCCGACCCGGGAGAACTCGCCCTCGCCCTGGAGCAGCGCCCAGGCGCCGACCGCGATGACGATCGTCAGCCCGGTCAGCTCGACGAGCGTGAGCACGACGTTCACCTTGACGCTCTCGCCGACGCCGCGGAGGTTGATCAGGCTGATGCCGGTCATGAAGGCCAGCGCGATGAGCGTGGTGGCCACGGCCGCGTCGCCGTCCACGTCGAGCGCGGAGAGAAGGTTCGCGGCGAACGCCTCGGACGCGCTGGACGCTGAGGTCAGCCCCGAGCACATGACGGCGAAGGTGACGAGGAACGTCAGGAAGTGCACGCCGAACGCCCGGTTGGTGTACGCGGCGGCGCCGCCCGCGCGCGGGTACTTGGTGACCAGCTCCAGGTAGCTGGTGGCGGTCAGCATCGCCACCACAAAGGCGAGCAGGAACGGCAGCCACACCGCGCCGCCGACCTCGGCGGCGACGTCCCCGGTGAGCGCGTACACGCCGGTGCCGAGGATGTCCCCGACCACGAACAGCAGGAGCAGCCCTGGCCCGATCACCCGCTTGAGCTCCGGGCCTCCCTCGGCCGGCTCGACGGTCGGTGCGCTGGTGGCGTCTCCGCTGTTCGGCATGGATGAACGGTTGCCAGAACTGGCCACCCGAAACCGGACGCTACGCGCCACCGTCCGAGCGGGCCCTCCGGATGGTCCGTGGTGCGAACCTTTCCGTGACGACTGCCGACTCACCTGGTGTGCGGTGTGGGAACGAGGAGGCGCGGTGGCCGGGGACGAGCGTGGCGAGCTGCTGGTGGTGCGGTGTCAGCTCGGGGAGCGGGAGGCCTTCACCGAGTTGGTGGAGGCATGGCATGGCCCGCTGTGGCGGTACCTGCGGGGCATGGTCGGCTCGGCGGGCGTCGCGGACGATCTCGCCCAGGAGGCGTGGGTCGCGGTCGTGCGGGGGCTGCCACGTCTGCGGCGGCCCGACCGGTTCGCCCCGTGGCTTTTCACCATCGGCCGGCGGGTCGTGATGAACCACCTCCGGCAGGCGTACTCCACGGCGGAGATCAGCGTGGCGGAGGCTGACGCGGCTGAGGAGGCCGCCGACGACGACCTCCCCGGTCGGGTCCTGGATCGGATGGCGATCCGGGACGGCCTGGGCGAGCTGCCGCCGCGGGAACGTGAGGTGCTGATCCTGTTCTACCTGGTGGATCTGCCCCTCGCCGGCTGCGCCGACGTGCTCGACGTTCCGCCCGGCACGGTCAAGAGCCGACTCTCCCGCGCGCGTCGCATGCTGCGGGACATCCTCACGGAAAGGGGACACGACGCATGAGCGGGCACGATCACGAGGAGCCATGGCCGGTGCCGACGAGTCTGGAGCGCGCGCTCGCGGCCGAGATCTCGCTGCGCTCCCGGATGCGCCATGTCGCGGTCGGCCTGGCGGGGGGGTGCGGAGCCGTCCTGATCGCCCTGCTGTGGGCGACCGAACCGGGCCCGCTCCCGGCTCGCACCCACGCCGCGTTCGCCGGTCTGGTCGCCGTCGGCCTCGCCTGGGCCGCCCTCGCCGCCTGGGTGCTCACCCGCCGCCGCCCCCTGTACGGGCACGACCGGGTGCTGGGGGCGTCGGTCGCGGTCGCCGCGACCGCGGCGACCGCCGTCGGAGCCGTCGCGTTGGCCGCCGCCCGCGGCACCCCGGCCATGACCCTGGGCACGGCACTGGCCGGCACCGCCCTGGTCACCGTGGCGGTGCTGCTCCTGACCCGGGCGCGCGCCCGCCGCCGCGAGCTGGTGCGGCTACGCGAAGCGCTGCGGGAGCTCACGCGGCGTTGACCCGCGCCGAACGGGCCGTTCAGCCCGAGGAGCGCCGCCCACAGTGGTGGACGGCCGCGGTGGTGGCCGTCGCACGCGCGCTCAGGCGGCCGGCGCGGCCGGTCCCGCGGCCCGGCGCAGGAACGGGGGGACGGAGCGCAGGGCCGTCGCGGGGTCGCCGGTGAGGCGGCATTCGACGGCCAGCCAGCCGGCGTAGCCGGCGGTGCGGAGGGCGCCGAGCCAGCCGGGCCAGTTCAGGTGGCCGGCGCCGGGTTGCAGCCGGTTGGAGTCGCTGACCTGGGCATGGCCGAGGTACGGCGCGGCGGCGACGACGGCGGCGGCCGGATCGGCCTCCTCGATGTTCATGTGGTAACTGTCGATGCCGACCCGCACCGAGTCCAGGCCCACGGCGCGGATCAGGTCCACGGCCTGGTCGAGCCGGTTGACCATGTGGTCCTCGTAGCGGTTCAGCGGTTCGAGGAACAGCGACACGCCCTCGCGCCGGGCGTGCTCGCCGAGCTCGGACAGGGCGGCCAACAGCACCTCGCGGTCCCCGGCCTCGTCGCGCGGCGGTTCGAAGGGCGGCAGCCGGCGGGAGAACATGCCGTAGGAGGCCGGGGTCTGCGCGCCGACGCCGCCCAGTTCGGCGATGACGGAGAGCTGCGACACCAGCTGGCCCACGGCGTCCCGCCGCCGTTCGGCGTCGAACGCCCCGATGAAGTGGAGCATGTCGACGCAGACGGTGGGCATCACGACGCCGTCGGCCCTGGCCCGGCGCAGCTCGGGCAGCCGCGCGCGGAAGTGGAAGTCGCCCCGGGCCCGCAGCTCGATGCCGTCGTAGCCGGCGCCCTGCGCGAACTCCCACTTCTCCTGGAGGGTGTCGCCGGGCAGCAGCTGCTCCTGGCAGGCGATCCGGGGTGGGGCGGGGGTGGGTGACATCGGCGTTCCTCCAACCAGGACTCGGGGGTCAGAACTCCAGGACGACCTGGAGCGCCTCGGCGGGCCGCTCGTCCAGCAGGGTGTACGCCTCGGCGGCGCGCGCCACCGGGACGACGTGGCTGACCAGGGACAGCACGTCCACCCGGCCGTCGGCCACCAGCCCGAGGAAGGTCCGCTGCAGCCGCTCGACCGTCCAGCGCCCGGCAAGCTGCGGGGGCACGCCGCCGATCTGGGAGCAGACCAGCTGGACCCGGTTGTGGTGGAACTCGTCGCCGAGCCGCAGGCCGACGCCGTCCCCCTGGTAGAAGCCGGAGGCGACCACCCGGCCGCCGACGGCGACCGAGCGCAGCGCCTCGTGCAGCGCCGGATAGGCGCCGCTGAGCTCGATGGCCACGTCGGCGCCGAGCCCGCCGGTCAGCTCCCTGACGCGCTCGGCTACCTCGTCGGTGCGGGCGTTGAGCGCGTGGCGCGCGCCGTGGGTCAGGGCCGTGGACAGCCGGACGTCGAGCGGGTCGACGGCGATGGCGTCGGCGCCGCTGAGCCCGGCGAGCCGGGTGGCGAGCAGGCCGATGACGCCCTGGCCGAAGACCGCCACCGTCTCACCGAGGTGCAGGTCGGCGGCCAGCACGGCGTTGTGGGCGATGGCGCCGACCCGGGCGAAGACGCCGGCGAGCGGGTCCAGGCCGGCCGGCAGGACGTGGCCGGTCATTCGCTCGGCGGGGAGCACGCCCTCGTCGCGGTGGCCCCAGACGCCCCAGACCAGGTCGCCGGGGGCGGGGACGCCGGGTCCGGCCGGCACGTCGGGCGCGACCTCCGTGACCTCGCCGACCTCGGAGTAACCCCAGCCGGTCACCGGATAGTCGACGCCCGCGGCGCCCTCCCGGAACAGCCGGTCGTCGGGGTCCCAGGTGCGGGTCAGGTACGGGTTGCTGCCGCGGTAGGCGGTGAGTTCGGTGCCGGCGGATATGCCCGAGTACCGGGTGCGGATCCGCAGGTGCCCCGGGAGCAGGGGAGGGCTCTCCGCCTCGGCGACGGCGACCCGGCGAGGGCCGGTGAACTGGACGACGCGAGTCACGGGGACCTCCGAACGATCCACACGTTCCGGTAGGACAGATGCGATCACCACTTCGGACGAAGGTATCGCAGACTTATGTCTTGGCATGACGCAAAACCCCTGCTGTGATGCAGGTGATCAGTCGGAAGGTCATCGGTGGTCACCACGCGAGGGAGCGTCCAGTGTCCGGACCCAGGTACGCGCCGCGGCTCGTCGGGCTGGCGGTGCTGCTCGGCGGCTCGTTGCTCGCCGGCTGCGGAGACCAGGACACCGGCGGTTCGGGGAACGAGCTGACCGTGTGGTCGCTGGAGAACCTCGCCCCGCGGATGGCGGCGACCGAGCGGACGATCGCCCGTTTCGAGGAGGCGAGCGGCGTCGAGGTCGAACTCGTGGGCGTGGCCGAGGCGCAGCTCCCGCAGCTGATCATGTCGGCCGCGGCGGCGGGCGATCTGCCCGACGTCATCGGGGCGTTGCCCATGGGGCAGTTGTGGCAGATGCACGGCAACGAGCTGCTGGACACCGAGGCGGCCACCCGGATCGTCCGGGACCTCGACCCGGGCACGTTCAACGCCAACGCGCTGGACCTGACCACCGACGCGGGCCGGAACCTCGCCGTCCCCTCCGACGCCTGGCTGCAACTCCTGGTCTACCGGCAGGATCTGCTCGACGCGGCCGGGCTCGACGTCCCGGACACCTACCAGGCGCTGACCGCGGCGGCCCAGGCCCTCACCACCGACGACCGGTACGGCATCTCGTTGGCCACCGACCCCGCCGACCCGTTCACCCAGCAGAGCTTCGAGAGCCTGGCCGTGGCCAACGACTGCCGGCTCGTGGACGACGCGGGCGACGTGACGCTCGACTCGGACGCCTGCCGCGAGGTCTTCGCCGTCTACGACGCGCTGGCCCGCGAGTTCGGCGCCCCCGGCACCCAGACCGTGGACTCCACCCGCGCCACCTACTTCGCCGGCGACTCGGCGATGATCGTCTGGTCCTCCTTCATCCTCGACGAGCTCGCCGGCCTGCGCGCCGACGCCCTGCCCAGCTGCCCCGAATGCGAGGGGGAGTTCCTCGCCGAGCGGAGCGAGATCGTCACCGCGCTCCAGGGACCCGACAGCGCGGAGCCGGCGCAGTTCGGCGAGATCACCTCCTGGGCGCTGACCGCGGGCTCGAACACCGGACCCGCCAGTGACTTCGTGGAGTTCATGCTCACCGACGGCTACGAGGACTGGTTCGGCATGGCGCCCGAGGGCAAGATCCCGGTCCGCAACGGCACCCCGGAGGAGCCCGAGCGGTTCCAGACGGCATGGCGCGAGAGCGAGTTCGGGATCGACACCAGGAAGCCGATGAACGAGGTGTTCTCCGACGACCTGCTGACCCAGTTCCTCGGAGGCGTCAGCGACATGCGCCGGTGGGGCGTCACCGAGGGGCACGGCGCGCTGGTCGGCGCCCTCAACGGCGAACTCCCGGTGCCGCGGGTGGTCAGCGACATGACCGCCGGGGGCTCGTCCCCCGACGAGGCCGCGGAGAGCGCGCAGGACGCGGTCTCCGAGATCCAGATCTCCCTCCAGTAGCCGACGCGGCCGACACGCAGAGGGGTAGCCCTTGATGAGCACGCGAACGCGGCGGACGCCGCAGCCATCGCAGCCGCGGCCACGGCCGGCGGCCCGGCGCGGCGGCAACGCCCGGCGGGAGAACCGCGCGGGGCTGGCCTTCGTCACCCCCACCGTCCTGGTGGTCGCGGTGGTGGTGGTCCTGCCCATCGCCTGGACGGTGCTGCTGGCCTTCCAGGACGCCCGGTTGATCGACATCCAGAGCATGGACCTGTTCGGCGACTGGACGTTGGAGAACTTCCGCGAGGTCTTCGGCTCGCCCGGCTTCTGGCCCAGCCTGTGGACCACCCTGCTGTACACCGTGGGCGCCACGTTCGGCTCCATCGCGCTGGGCCTGGCCGCGGCCCTCGCGCTGCGCCGGCCGTTCCGCGGCCGGGCCGCGCTGCGCGGTTCGATGCTGCTGCCGTACGTCGCCCCCGTGGTCGCGGTGGCGTTCGCCTGGGAGGTGGCCCTGAGCCCGCAGTACGGCCTGGTCAACGACTGGGGCACCCGCTTCCTCGGCTGGGACGAGCCCATCGCCTTCCTGACCGCCGAGAGCCACGACGTCGAGGTGCTCGGCGTGGGGTTCGAGGTCCCGCTGGCGCTGCTGACCGTCATCGCCTTCGAGACCTGGCGCTACTTCCCGTTCGCCTTCCTCTTCCTGATGGCCAGGCTCCAGGCGGTGCCCCGGGTGCTGGAGGAAGCCGCGACCGTGGACGGCGCCACGCTGACCCAGCGTTTCCGGTACATCCTGCTGCCGCAGCTGATGCCGGTGATCGCCGTGCTGTCGGTGCTGCGCTTCATCATGACGTTCAACAAGTTCGACGACGTCTATCTGCTGACCGGCGGCGGTGCCGGCACCGACGTCGTCGCCGTGCGGGTCTACGACTTCCTCACCGCCCGTTACGACGTGGGCTCCGCGGCCGCCCAGGCGCTGGTGCTGGCCGGGGTCCTGACGGTGCTGTTGGGCGTGTACTTCGCGTTCCTCGGCAGGAAGGTCCAGGAGGAGGAGTCGTGACATCGAGTCGGGCGCCGATGAGTCGGGCGCGGATCGAGGAGCGGGTCTTCGGCGTGCTCCGCTGGGTGATGATCGCCTTCCTCGCGGTGATCACCGTCCTGCCGTTCCTCTACATGCTCATGCTGTCCTTCAAGCCGATCGAGGCCCTGCTGCGGGATCCCGGGCAGCTGTGGGTCGGCGCCGAGGAGTTCACCCTCAGCACCTACCGGGACGTGCTGAAGCCCACGTCGGAGGGCGGGCAGGGCTTCCTCGACCTGCTGCTCAACTCGGCCGCCGTGTCGCTGGGCACGGTGGTGCTCACCCTGCTGGCGGCGGTGCCCGGCGCGTACGCCATCAGCCGGCTGCGGTTCTTCGGCCGGCGGCAGGTCAGCGCGCTCTTCCTGGCCGTGTACCTCTTTCCGGCCACGCTGCTGGCGGTCCCGCTGTTCGTCATCTTCGCCCGGCTGGGCCTCCAGGGCAGCCTGGTGGGCCTGGCCATCGTGTACATCGCGCAGACCGTGCCGGTGTCCATCTACATGCTGCGCAACTACCTGACCACCATCCCGTTCAGCCTGGAGGAGGCGGCGGCGCTGGACGGCTGCTCGCGGCTCGCGACCATCCGCCGGGTGGTGCTGCCACTGGCGCTGCCCTCGTTGATGGCGACCGGGCTCTACGTCTTCATGATCGCGTGGAACGAGTTCCTCTTCGCGCTGCTGTTCCTCGCCGCGTCACCCGAGGAGTGGACCGTCTCGCTCGGGCTCCAGCAGCTCGCCAACGGCATCGAGGTGTCCAAGACGGTGCTGATGGCCGGCTCCATCGTGCTCACGCTGCCCGTGGTGGCGCTGTTCTTCGCCACGGAGCGCCTGCTGACCGAGGGCCTGACCCAGGGCGCGGACCGCTAGCCGGGAGGTACTCCACAGACGCCTTCTCGGAGCTCACCCCACGTCAGGCCGGGGATCGGATCGTCGAGCCCCGGCTCACCTGCGAGGTGGTCGACCGGAGTCCCGGGACTCCGGTCGTCGGTCCCGGATGATAGACGGATGCCATGGAGATCCGTGAGCTGCAGGACGCGCTGGCCGCCTTCGCCCGGGAGCGCGACTGGGGACCGTTCCACACGCCCAAGAACCTCGCGATGGCGCTGACCGGGGAGGTCGGCGAGCTCGTCGAGATCTTCCAGTGGTTGACCCCCGAGGAGTCCGCCGCGGTGATGGCCGACCCCGAGCGGGCCACCGCGGTCCGGCACGAACTGGCCGACGTCTTCGCGTACCTGCTCATGCTGGCCGACACACTCGACGTCGACCTGGCCGCGGCGCTGACCGACAAGATGGTGAGCAACGCCCGCAAGTACCCGGCCTGACGCCCGACCCGGTCGCTCCGGGGTCTACGGCCGCCGGCCCGCCGGCTGGTGTCTACGGGCGGGGACGGCGCGGGTGCGGGGGAGGAGGGCGGGACACCGTGGTGCGCCGGACGGCCACTCCGGGGACGGCGCGGGTGCGGGGGAGGAGGGCACCGCACCCGGGCCGTCCTCAGCCCTGCTCCTCCGCGGCGCCGGTCTCTTCCGTCTCTTCTGACTCGTCCGGCTGGTCCGAGCTGGCCACCTCGTCCGTCGTGATCAGGTGCATCGACGCCTCCTCAGCGCCGGCCGCACCGCCGTCGATGCCGACGTCCTGAGCGGTCACGTCGTCGAGTCGGCGCGGGACCGCGTCGTTGGACGCCACCAGGCGTCCGGCCCGGTCCTCGCCCGCCTGGCCGTCGGCCACCGGCTCGCCCCACATGCCCGGCTGGTCGCCGATGCCGTCGCCCGGCGGCGGTTCGACGTCCGGGACCTCCTCGGCCAGCCGCTGGTCCAGCGTCTCGCCGTCCCGCTGCTCGCGGGCCGTCGTGCCGTGGGCGTTCACTCCCCTGGGCTTCTCCGGAGGGGAGTAGCCGGTGTCCAGCACGTCGTCGTAGTCCGCCTCGTCGAGCGCGTTCTCCAGGTCCCCCGTGTAGGTGACGCCCTCCTGCTCCGTCTCGTTGGGCTGGTACACGTCGTCGCCCATGGGGTCGTCCCCGGACGCGCGCCTGGTGGTCTCGTCCGACATGACCGACCGTCCTCCTCCTGTCACCATGCGTCGTACGTGTGCGCTCCTATGCCTTCCGGTACGGGCCGGGTACCCGCTGAACGTTCTTCCTCGCGTCCTCTCGCCGACTTCGGCGAACGGGATCGGGCGAGCACGGAACGTGACCGAGCTGGCGCGGCTCAGGCCCGCCGCGCGGGCTCGTCCGTCGGCGCGCCCGGCCAGGTGAGCCGGCCGGTGGGCAGCGGATCCGACAGGTGACGCAGCTCCTCGGCGTCGAGCAGGCCGGCGGCGCGCAGGCCCCTGGCCACGAGGCGGGCCACCAGCAGGGCGCCCCGGGGCTGGAGGTGGGTGTCGTCCCTGGCGCCCCGCGGATGGCCGGGATACGCGCCGGGGTCGAGCCACAGGAACGCCTCCTTGCTGCCCTCGGCGCCGAGCCGCTGCCACAGCGCGAGGCTCTCGGCCTGGACGTCGACCAGCGGTACCGCCTCGGCGGCGGCCAGGTCACGTACCGCCGCCGCGTAGTCACCGTGGGTCGGCACCGCGTTCCCCGCGGTGTCGAAGCCGCGCCGCTCCACCGGGGTGAGCAGCACCGGGCACGCGCCGCGCTCCCGGGCCGCCAGCACGTAGCGCAGCAGGCAGCGCTGGTAGTCGCCGAAGGGCTCGGTGCGCCGGGTCGGATCCTCGGCCTTCTGGTCGTTGTGGCCGAACTGGATCAGCAGCAGGTCGTCGGGCCCGAGGGCGCGCAGGACCGGGTCCAGCCTGCCCTCCAGCAGGAAGCTGCGGGAGCTGCGGCCGTCCCTGGCGTGGTTGGCGACCGCGAGCCCGGGCGCGAGGAACCATGGGAGCGCCATGCCCCAGCCGGCCATCGGGGCGACCGAGGCCGGCTTGCCCGCCGCGGTGGAGTCGCCCGCGAGATGCAGCGTGCGGGGCCGCGGACCGGCGCTCGGGCGCGGGCGCGGCGGCGTGCGGCGGCCGGCCCAGGGGGCGCCGAGCTCGGAGAAGAGGGACAACGACGCGGCGCTCGCGTCGATCAGCGCCCCGATGCCGGGGATCACCCGGCGGGGCGCGACGCCGTCGGACTCCTCGCGCCAGGCGCCCGGGCCGAGGCGGATCGGATCCGGCGCCGTGCGGACCGCCTCGACGACGCGGGTGAAGGCGCCGCTGCGTGCCAGCGGGCTCAGCGGCGCGCCGCCGTCGCGCACCCGGTCCAGCAGGTCCTCCAGCAGGTCGGTCCGCGGATGGGCGTGCTCCTCGGGCGCGCTGCCCGGCCGCTCCAGCCGCACCCGGTCCTCCGTGTACCACAGGGTGATCCGGCCGCGTTCGCCGTGCACCGCGACGTACGGCTTCTCGTTGCGCTCGGCGCACAGCGTGGCGGCGACGGTGACGGGCGTGCCGCGGGTGGTCAGCAGCCGCAGGCACGAGGTGTCGTCCGCCTCGATGTCGTTGGCCCGGAACAGTTCGAGATCCAGCGCGGCGACGTCCTCGGCGCGGTCGCTGTCGTCGATCCGCAGGGCGGTGGCCACGGCGTGCGCGAGCGGGTTGGTCAGCACCCCGTCCACCACGTCGACGCGATCCGGGCCTTCGGGGCCCGCGTCGAGGCGCCGGCGCCCGGCCCACGGCGAGCGGGCGTAGTACCGCGCGTCGCGCACCCACGAGCCGGCCGCGCCGATGCCGTGCAGCGTGCCCACCGCGCCGTCCGCCAGCAGCTCCCGCACGACCTGGACGGCCCGGGAACCGAACGACTGGAACCCGACCTGGCATACCAGCCCGGACTCCCGCAGCGCGCCGGCCAGCTCGCGGAAACCGGCCAGCGACGCGGTGGGCGGCTTCTCCAGCAGCAGGTGCGAACCGGCGCGGACGGCGGCGAGCGCCAGGTCCCGGTGCGTGTGGAGCGGCGTGGAGACGATGGTGACGGTGGGTCGGGTGCGGTTCAGCAGCTCGGACAGGTCCGCCGAGCGCGCGGGTTCGCCCAGGCCGGCCAGGGCGTCGTCGGGCAACGGGCCCGGCTCGCACACCCCGACCAGGCGCACCCGGCCGGCGGCGGCGAGGCGCCGCAGGTTGACCAGGTGATGACGGCCGTAGCCGCCGGCACCGGCCAGCACGACGGGAACCGGGTCGGCGGAATGTGGCCGCCGGGGGTGGTCAGGGTGGCGTCGCTGTGCTTCCATACAAACTGGTATGCCACAGGAATGCCGCTCGTATGCCCACCCGCATGTCCGACGCGCATCACCCGCGTGCCCACCTGGTTCTCCACCCCGTTCCCGCCAATGTTTCCCGCCAATGTTTCCCGCCCGCTTCCCCTTGCGTCCTCCACTGCGCAACGCGGTCCCGGGCGCTCCCCGCGCCCCGACATAAGGAGCCCGTGCCATGCGACCGTTCCGCCCGCTCCTGGCCCTGGCCGCGGTGCTGGTGGCCCTGCTGCCCGGCCTGTCCCAGCAGGCCGCCGCCGACGCCGGGGACACCCTTGCGGCACCCGTCCTGGAGCCCCAGGGTCTCGACCAGTCCGTGTGCACGGACACCCCACTGCGGCTGACCTTCGACCAGCCCGTCCGGCTCGGCAAGAGCGGCCAGCTGCAGGTGCACCACGCGGACGGGACGCTGGTCGACGTGGTCGACCTCGCCGACCAGGGCACCTACCAGCGGAGCATCGGCGGCGCGCTGACCGACTACGGCGAGGTGCACCGCTGGTACTACGAGCCGGTGGTGCTGGACGGCGCCACCGCCTCGATCTACCTGCACTACGTCCTGGACCCGGGCCAGGAGTACTACGTCACCCTCGACGAGGGCTTCTTCCGCGGCCAGCCGGGCATCACCGACCAGGAGACCTGGCGGTTCCGCACCCAGGAGGGTCCGGAGCCAGGCTCGTCCGAGCTGACGGTCGACCAGGCCGGTGGCGCCGACTTCTGCACGGTGCAGGGCGCCGTGGACTTCGTCCCCGACGACAACACGGAGGACGTCCACATCGAGGTGGGTCCGGGCACGTACCGCGAGATCGTCTACGTGCCGCAGTGGAAGCCGCACCTCACCGTCAGCGGCCAGGGCGCGGGCACCACCGTGATCGGCTACCCGAACAACAGCGTGCTCAACGGGGACGCGGCCATGTCCGACGTGCCGGCCCGGCAGAGCTACTGCCCGCGCCGGGTGCTGCCGCAGCCCGACCGGTTCAACTGCTGGCGCGCGGCCTTCGGCGTGGACGCGGACGACTTCCGGCTGGCGGACGTCACCATCCACAACACCACCCCGGACGGCGGCTCCCAGGCGGAGGCGTTCCGCGGCAACGGCGACCAGATCGTGCTGGAACGGGTCGACGTGCTCAGCTACCAGGACAGCCTGCGGCTCCAGGGCCGCGCCTTCGTCACCGACAGCTACATCGAGGGCGATGTGGACTTCGTCTGGGGCACCGGCGGCGTCTTCGTCCAGGACTCCGAGCTGAAGTCGCTGGACATCGGCTACATCAACCAGATCCGCAACGCCGTGGACGGCCCGGGCAACGTCTTCGTCAACACCGAGCTGACGCGGGCCGAGGGGGTGCCGGACGGCTCCGTCCTGCTCGGCCGCATCGACGACCGCTTCCTCGGCAGCCAGGTGGCCTTCATCGACACCACCATGGACGCGCACATCGCGCCGGTGGGCTGGGGCATCACCGGCGCCGACTGCGCCGAGGCCGCGGAGCAGATCCGCTACTGGGAGTACGGCAGCACCGACCCGGCCGGCAACCCGGTGGACGTCAGCCAGCGGCTGCCCTGCTCCCGCCAGCTGGACGCCGCCGAGGCCGAGCGGTGGCGGGACCCCGCGACCCTGCTCGACGGCTGGGACCCGCGCCAGGACTGACCAGCACCCGGCCCAGCAACCCGACACCCACGAACACGGAACACGGCAGGTGATCGCCCATGTCCCCGGTCTCACGCAGAAATCTCCTCGGCACGCTCGGCGCGACGACGGCCGCTGTCGGCGCCGGCTCGGGCCTGGCCGGCGGCGGCGCGTCCGCCGCCGCGGCCTCCCGGACCGCGAGCCCGCCGCCGCTGCCGCCGCGCCCGGTGGCCCCGGTGAACGCGGAGGTGGCGGCGGAGCACAGCATCGACTACAAGGCGCTGCCGCAGCAGGTCGTCGGCGTCGACGTCGAGGAACTGATGACGGTGCACACCGAGGACGACGTGCTGGCCCTGCGCGCCGACCTGGTGGCGGAGGTCTGGAAGTCGGCGGACGGCCGGCTGCCCACGGCGCTGCCGGACGTGGAACGCGACGTGGCGGCGCCCGAGTTGCCAGCCTTCGAGGGCGTGCGCCGGATCGATCGGCTCACGGTGCGGCTGCCGTACGGGCTGAGCTCCGTGGTCTTCCTGCTGCTGCCGCGCCGGGCCGCCGACCACGGGCGCTTCGCGTTCTACCACAACGGGCACGGCGAGGAGCCGAGCACCATGACGCGCACCGCGCAGGCGCTCCTCGACGCCGGCTACGGCGTGCTGCTCTTCGCCATGCCGCTCTACCACTGGAACCCGAAGGAGCTCCAGGACCCCGCCGACCCGTCCCGTACCGTCACCGTGGAGTCCCACAACGACCTCGGCCCGTGGGAGACACCGGAGTTCTCGACGCTGCGGTTCTTCCTGGAGCCGCTCGCGGTGGCCATGAACCACGTGCAGGAGGCGCACCGGCCGCCCTCCGTGCAGATGATCGGGCTGTCCGGCGGCGGCTGGGCCACCACGGTCTACCCGGCGCTCGACCCCCGGGTGACGCGCAGCTACCCCACGGCCGGCTCGCTGCCGTTCTTCCTGCGGTCGGCCCCGCCCAAGCCGAGCCCGACGACCGGCGACTGGGAGCAACGCCTGGACCGCCACCCGGTGTTCTACGGGATCTCCGACTTCATGAACCTGTACGCCCTCGCCGCCGTGGGGGAGAACCGCCGGCAGATGCAGATCCTCAACCGCTTCGACGACTGCTGCTTCAACGCCGTCGGGCACCGCTCCTACGAGCCTGCGGTGCGGCACCGGGTCCAGGTGATCGGGAACGGGCACTGGGAGCTGCTGGAGGACGCCACCCACGGCGACCACACCGTCAGCCCCTTCGCCCTCTCGGTCATCCTCTGGGACCTCGACGCGGCCTGCCGGCACCTGCCCTGACGCATCTGACGCAGGGGCCCCGCCGGGCGCCGACGCGCCCGGCGGGGGTCAGGTCACCGCGGCTCGCCGTTCACGACCACGTCGCGCATCGTGACGTCCGTGACCGACTCCAGCAGGATGTCCTGCGCCGCGTCCGCGAACGTCAGGTCGGCCAGCCGGATGTCGCGCACCGGCGCCTCGGGACGGGCCCGCACCCGCACCGGGTACTCGCAGGGGCCGCCCAGGGACCAGCGTTCCGCGGTGAGCCCGGAGACGTCGGCGAAGTGCTCGCCGCCGGTGCCGCCCGAGTACTGGAAGGTCACCTCGAACGGCACGTACGTCCAGGCCGGCGCGTGCACGTCGGTCACCCGGACGTCGCGCACGTAACCGCCGCGGGTGGGCGTCGACTTGACGTTGAGCACCCAGGCGACCGAGTCCTCCTCGAACTCCGGGTGGCGCGGCAGGTGCAGCCGGCGGGCGGTCACGTCGCTCACCCCGCCGCTCATCTCGCTGCCGATCGCCACCGCCGAGCCGCCGGTGAGGTAGCGGCAGTCCTCGATGAGGATGTTCCGGGAGGGCACGCCGACCCGCCAGCCGTCCCGGTCGCGGCCCGACTTGATGGCGATGCAGTCGTCGTGGGTGGCGAAGGTGACCCGGCGGATGGTCACGTCGGAGCAGGAGTCGGGGTTGCAGCCGTCGCTGTTGGGGCCCTGGCACTCGACGCTGACGTCCCGCACGGTGACGTTCCGGCTCAGCACCGGATGGATGTTCCAGAAAGGGGAGTTGCGCAGGGTGACACCCTCGATCAGCACGTTCCGGCAGGAGTGCGGCTGCAGGAAGCTGGGGCGCAGATAGTGCCCCTCACCGAGGACCCGCTCCGCCACCGGGACGCCCTCCGCGCCCCAGCGCTCCAGCGTGCCCCAGTCGGCGAACTCGTTGGGCATGCCCTGCTCCCAGCCGTACTGGCCCGAGCCCTTCCACGGCCACCAGTGCTCCGTGTCGCTCTGCGCGTCGAGCACGCCGCCGCCGGTCACGGCGATGTCGTGCTGCTGGTAGGCGTAGATCAGCGGCGAGTAGTTGTACACCTCGATGCCCTGCCAGCGGGTGAGCACCGCCGGCAGATAGGCGGCCGGGTCGGTGCTGAAGCGCAGCGTCGCGCCCTCGGCGACGTGCAGGTCCACCCCGCTCAGCAGGTGGATCGCGCCGGTGGCCCAGTCGCCGGGCGGCACCAGCACGTGCCCGCCGCCGGCGGTGTGGCAGGCCCGTACGGCGGCGCGGATGGCGTCGGTGCAGTCGGTGGCGCCGTCGCCGACGGCGCCGTGGTCGGTGATCGGGAACCACGCCCGGGGAAAGCGGGGCGTGCCGTCGTCGGCGGCGGCGGACCCGCCGGTCAACGGTACGGCGGCGGCCGCCAACGCGCCGAGCCGCAGGACCTGTCTACGTGCCGGACTGCTCATGTTCGTGCCCCTCTGCGAGGTCAACGGAAAGGACGGACGGGTGGGACGTGGGGAGCGTGAGGGACGAGGCGCCCGGATCGCCGGGCGACTCGTCGGAACGCGCGTCGAGGGCGAGGAGTGCGGGGAGCACCGCGGCGGCGGTGGCCGGGCCGGCCCCGGCGTCGGCTCGGATGCCGGGCGCGCCGACGGCGTCGCCGGCCGGCGACGCGTGCTCGCGGTGGTAGCGGGAGGCCTCGCCGGCGGCGTGCGCGGCGAACATCGGGCCCGCCGTGTCCGGATCGCCGGCCCGCAGCGCCCCGAGCAGCTCGGCGTGGTACTCGGCCATGGCCCGCCAGTCGCCGTCGTAGCGCGGGTTGCCCAAAACGTGCAGCCCCCACATGCTGGACTCGATCATCCGCCACAGCCGGGTCAGCGCCGCGTTCCCCGCGGCCTCGCAGACGTGCCGGTGGAACGACATGTCGGCGTCCCGGAAGTCGCCGATGTCGCCGGCCTCGGCGGCCCGGCGCAGCCGCTCCACGTCCTCGGTCAGCAGCCGCAGATGCTCCGCGTCCAGCTGGCCGCTGGCCCGGCGCGCCGCGTACTCCTCGAACATCACCCGGATGTCGCGGACCTCCTGCGCCTGCCCGGCGGAGACCTGCGGGACGTACGTGCCCCGGTGCGACTGGGAGACCACCAGGCCCTCGTGCGCCAGCCGCTTGATCGCCTCGCGCGCCGGGGCCTGGCTGGTGCCGACCCGGCGGGCGATGTCGGACTCCACCAGCCGCTGCCCCGGCGTCAGGTCGCCGCCGAGTATCCAGCTGCGGAGCAGCGCGTAGACGTGGTCCGAGAGCAGCTGCCGGGGGAGCGGCGCCGACGCGGGAACCCCGCGGCCGGCACGGCCCGCGCCGCCCGCCGGGCGCGCCGGGCGCGGCGGCCGGCCACCGCCCCGCCGGCGCTCCTGCTCCTGCCAGATCCGGGCGACCGTGGACTGCGAGAGGCCCAGCGTCCGGGACAGCGCCCGGGTGGTGGGCACGGGCCCGCCCTGCGCGGACTGGTCCAGCACCCCGGCGATGTACTTCTCCGCGTCCTGCCGGTTGCCGCTGCGCGGGCGCCCGGACCGTGGCGCGTCGCTGAGCCCGGCCAGCCCGTGGTTCAGGTACCGCTCCCGCCATTTGGCCACGGTGGCGGGGCTCACCTGGAGCTGTCTGGCGATCTCGGCGTTGGTCAGTCCCTCGGCACAGGCCAGCACCATGCGGCTGCGCATGCGCAGCGACTCCGGCGGTCGCGCGGCCCACTCACGCAGGGTGGCGCGGTCCTCCTCGTTCAGCCTGGGAAATCTCGGTGGTTCGGTTTCGGTCACGGCTCGGGAGTCTCCATGGACGCAGGAACTTATGACTCGGAAAATGCGGCCGTCTGGTCCACCGTCATCAACTTTTGCATGTTGTCGGGCGGCTTGACGCGCGGTTGGCGTGAATCTATCAATTTAATCGTTGCTCGATCATTGACCCACTAAACCGTGATCGCGCACGAACCGAGGAGGACGCGATGCCCGAACGGCGGGGAGACGCGGGGGCGCCGAACGACGGCCTGCCGCGCGTCACCGCCACCGTTCCGGTCGGCGCGCCGCCGGCCTGGGCGGTGCTCCAGCGCAGGCTCTTCGACGCGCTGGACGAGGCGTGGCGCGCCTTCGCCCGGCGCTACTGCGCGCCGGACGGCCGGCTGCGCTACCGGGGTCCGCTGGCCAGCCGGGACGGCGCCGACGACTTCTACGAGGCGTTCTTCAACTGGCCCACCCTCTACCAGCTGGGCGGCGCGGACGACCTCCTGGACGCGGCCAGGCACCACTGGCGCGGCGTCACCGCGCAGCTCACCGAGCACGGGTTCGTGGTCGACGAGTTCGAGCGCGG
The DNA here is from genome assembly GCF_039871525.1 of Streptomyces sp. B6B3. Taxonomy (NCBI): domain Bacteria; kingdom Bacillati; phylum Actinomycetota; class Actinomycetes; order Kitasatosporales; family Streptomycetaceae; genus Streptomyces; species Streptomyces sp. B6B3. The sequence goes on from NZ_JBDPLU010000010.1 coordinate 29,791, forward strand.
CTACGACTGGTTCCATCTGGGCGAGTCGATGCTGCTGTTCTACGGCATCTGCGCCGCCGACCCCGGCGACGCGGAGTTCGCGGCCCGCGCCCGCCGCTTCGCCGAGCTGTACCTGCCGTCCTCGCCGGCCGGGAACTACGACCCGGACGCGGAGATCATCCGCGCCCCGCACAACGGCGCCGGCGGCCCCCGCTACGGGGTCAACGAGGAATGGGCCAGCTACGGGGCCGGCCTCGCCTCGATGCGGCCCTACGGCCTGCCGCTGCGCGACCTGCCCGGCATCTCGGCCTGGGCGGACCTGGCGGACCCGGCCAACGCCGCCCGGATGGGCGCGGCCATGGGCGAACGGCTCGGCCGCGGCGACGCGGCGGTCAACCTCGCCGCCACCAGCCTCGCCACCAACGCCTGGCTGTACGACCACGACGACCGCTACCGCGACTGGGCGCTCGGCTACCTCTCCGCCTGGCGCCGCCGGGCCGCGGAGTGCGGCGGCGTGCTGCCGGACAACGTCGGCCCGTCCGGCCGGGTCGGCGAACTGCACGACGGCCGCTGGTACGGCGGCAACTACGGATGGACCTGGCCGCACGGCCTCTACAGCGTCGGCAACGCCGCCGTGATCGCCGCCGTCAACAGCGTGCTGCTGACCGGCGGGACGGACGGGCTCGACCTCGGCCGCGGGCCGCTGGACCTGGTGGCCGGCCACGCGATCACCGGCTCGGTCACGGGCACCGAGATGAGCATCGCCGACCGCTGGCACGCCGAGCTCGGCGAGGACGCCGACCGCCCCACCCTGCTGGTGCCCAACCGGCACGCGGACGGCGGCTGGTTCGACTACCAGCCGCCGCAGCTCGGCCTTCCGGTGTGGCTGTGGCAGGCCGGCGGGCAGGCCGAGGACGCGGACCGCCTCGACCGGCTGCACAAGGCCAGCGGCTACGACTGGCGCACGGTGCGCGGCTTCCGCAACAAGGAGGAGGCGGGCCACGAGGCCCCCTGGCTGGCGTACCTGCGCGGCGAGAACCCCGACTACCCCGAGGCCATGCTCGCAGCCGCCCTGGGCCAGGTCGAACGCCGGATGGCGCTGATCGCGGCCGACACCAGCACCCCCGACACCCTCGACATCCACCACTGGCAACGCCACAACCCGGTGCTCACCGAGGCGCTGTTGCAGCTGACCGCGGGCACCCCGCAGGTCCTCTACAACGGCGGCCTGCTGCCGCTGCGGGTCGGCTACGCGGACGCGCTGCGCGGCCGGCCCGGGCTGCCGCCCGACGTGGCCGCCCTCGTGGACGAGGCCCACCCGGACCGCGTCTGCGTCCACCTGGTGCACACCGGGCTCGCCACGACCCGCCGGGTCGTGGTGCGCGCCGGATCGCTCGGCGAGCACCGCATCGACTCGGTGCGCGCCGACACCGTCCGCGACGACGCCGCGGGGCCCGGCTATCCCGGCGACCCCCGCGCGTACACCGCCCCCGTGCCCGCCACCGGCGTCCGCGAACTGGACGTCGGCGGTCCCGGGCTCGAGGTGGAGCTCCCACCCGGCCGCCGGATCAGGCTCGAACTGCGCCTGACCCCGCGGGCCTACCGGGCCGCCCACCACCGGCCCGACCCCGCCCGCACCTGAACCAGGCCAGAACCGCACGAGAGCCGCCCCGCACCACCCCCGCACCACCCAGCAGCACCCCAGCACCGCCCGCACCACCGTCCCGCCCGCCGTCACCCCCGTCAGCCGTTCCCGACCCGGCACACCCCCCGGCCGGAGCTGGCATGCCAGGTGTACGCCACCAGCACGCCAGACGTACGCCACCAGAACGCCCAGCACGTGAGGAGAGCGTCAGTGGAGGACCATCCCGTGTGGGACCTGCCCGTGCGCGGCGCCCAGCCCGACCGCGCCGCCCCAGAGCTCGTCCACCAACTGTCCCGGATCTCGGCCGCCACCGCCTGCGCAAAGCTGCACGCCCAGGGCGTCCGCCGCACGTTCGTCGCCGGGCCCCGCCCACTGACGACCGGGCAGAAGGTCGCGGGACGGGTCCGCACCCTGCAGTTCATGCCGCAGCGCGAGGACGTCGCCTCCGGACTCGGCCACGAGTACGTGGAGCGGCACACCGCGCTGTGGGCGGTGCTGGAGGCGATCGAGCCCGGCGACATCCTGGTGGTGCAGGCCTACGGCAGCACGCACACCGGCTGCTTCGGCGGCATGCTGGTCCGCTACTTCCAGCGCCGGGGCGGCGCCGGGATCGTGGTCGACGGCTGCGTCCGGGACTCGCCCCAGGTGCGCGAGACCGACGTCCCCATCTGGTCCACCGGCGCCACCCCGCACTACGCCTCCCAGGCGGAGCTCTTCCCGTGGGCCTACGACGTGCCGGTGGCCTGCGGCGGCGTCCTCGTGCTGCCCGGCGACCTGCTGGTCGCCGACGACGACGGGCCCGTGGTGGTGCCCCGGCGGCACGCCGCGGACGTCGTCGCCGCGGCGCGCGAGCACGAGCAGTGGGAGCAGTTCAGCCGCACCCGGATCGAGGAGGGCGGCGCCCTCGCCGACTACTACCCGCTGACCCCCGACTCCCGGGCCGAGTACGAGCGCTGGCGCGCCCAGCGCACGGAGACCGCCTGAGCCGGCCGACCCGAAGCCCTCAGACCCCCCACCTCGCCGCATCCATCACCCCGACACACCCGACAGCCAAGGAGACCCCGTGTTCCGCACCTTCCGTAGACCGCGCCCCGGCCTGCCGGTGATGGCGGTCGGCGCCCTGCTGGTGGTCGCCGCCTCGGCGCTGCCGGGGGATGCCGTCACCGCCGCCTCGGCGTGCCGCCCCCAGCAGTTCTTCGTCTCCCCCGACGGCAGCGACCGGGCGGACGGCGACAAGCCCGACGCCTGGCGCACCATCGAGCACGCCCGCGACCACATCCGCGAGGAGCGCCTCAACCGGGGGATGAGCTGCGACATCGTGGTGAACCTGCGGGCCGGCGAGTACCAGGTCGACGAGGCCGTGGAGTTCGACGAGCGCGATTCGGGCTCGAACGGCCACCAGATCATCTACCGCAGCTACGACGGCCCGGGTGAGGCCCGGATCGTCGGATCCGAGGAGGTCACCGGCTGGGAGGAGTACCAGGACGGCATCTACGTCACCGACGTCGGCACCGATAACCCGTTCCACACCCTCTTCGAGGACGGGCAGCGCGCCACCACCGCCCGCTACCCCAACCGCGCCACCGAGGACGAGTGGGCGCCCTACCTGTTCTCGGTGCTGAAGGAGCCGGAGAAGGAGGCCGTCCACCAGTGGCTGTACTCCAGCCCCGGTGAATGGGACCCGACCTGGGACCTCGACGACGCCGAGGTGGTCATCTGGTCGGGCGGCAGCTGGAGCTGGTTCACCGACACGGTGCCGATCAAGAACCCCTCCTGGGACGACAACCAGATCACCCTGGACCACTGGACCCGCTACGCGCTGATGAACAGCCGCAGCGGATCGCGGTACTTCCTGCAGAACTCCCTGGACTTCCTCGACCAGGCCGGCGAGTACTACCAGGACTACGACCAGGGGAAGCTCTACTACAAGCCGCGCGGCGACATCGCGGACGTCACCGTCACGGCGCCGGTCGCCACCACCCTGCTGCAGATCGCCGGCACCTCCCCCGAGTACCGGGTGCACGACATCACCTTCGACGGTCTCGCCCTGGCGGAGACCGACTTCGTCGACTGGTACCGCTTCGCCTGGATCAGCGACGGCGACTCCGGCGAGGTGCACGAGTACCCCGAGTACGACCGGCAGATCGAGATGCCACGGAACCGCTTCGGCACGGTCACGGTGACCAACAGCCGGGACATCACGCTGTCGGCGATGCGCATCTCCGACACCGGCTACCACGCCGTCTACGCCCTCTTCGCCAACGAGGGCCTGACCGTCAGAGACAGCCTGCTGGAGAACATCGGCGCCGACGGCATCAAGGTCGAGGGCGGCTATCCGGGCGAGGGCGACATCTCCCACGGCCACCTCTTCACCAACAACTACATCACCCACTACGGCGAGCTGGTGCCGGGTGACGCCGCCGGCGTCGAGCTGATGAACACCGGCGACAACGTGGTGAGTCACAGCTACATCGAGCACAGCGCCCGGTACGGCGTGAGCCTGGAGGTCCGCCCGGAGGTCGCCGCCGAGGACAACTACGCCCACGGCAACGTCTTCGAGTACCTGCACATCGAGGAGGCCGGGCTGGACAGCGGTGACATGGGCGCGTTCTACACCTACGGCGTCGACAACGCCGAACCGCACCCAATCACCAACGAGGTGCGGCAGGTCGTCATCGGCGACGTCATCCCCGACGCGTCCATGCCGGACAGCGGCACCCGCGGCGTGCACATGGACGCCGGCGGCTGCGGTTTCAGCTTCACCGACATCGAGGTCGGCGAGGTCACCGACGACAAGTACCAGAGCTACCAGTGCAACACCGTGGAGAACGCCAACTGGCAGGACGGTTTCGACGCGTCCCGGATGGAGTACGACGCGATCGGCGTCACCGACTCCTTCCCCTACCCGGCGCCCGAGACCACGGAGTGACCGCCCGTTGAGCAGGGCCGCCCGCGGTTGTGGGGCCGCGGGCGGCCCGGTGGCCCACCACGACGAAAGCCAGGATCACCGCCGACGCGGGGGCGCGGGAGCGAAGGACGATGGAGGGAAGGAACATGGGAACACTGGACGGCTATCGGGTGGTCGACCTGACCATCACCCGGGCCGGGCCCCTGGCGGCGGCCCGTCTGGGCGCCCTGGGCGCCGACGTGGCCCGGGCGGAGCAGCCGGAGGACGACCGCGGCCGGGCCCTGGTGCTCGACCTGGTGAGCCGCGCGGACGTGCTCCTCCACCACGGGGGCCGGGCCGGGCGGGCAGGACTCGACTATCCGGCGGTGCGCGCGGTCAACCCGGGCATCGTCTACGTCGCGGCGCCCGGGCCGGACGCCGGTTCCGACGCCGGTCCTGACGCCGGTCCCGACGACGCGGCCACCGCCTACGCGGTCGTCGAGGAGGTGCTGGCCGCGCTGCTGCACCGGGCGGGCACCGGCGAGGGACGGCTGGTCACGGTGCGCCGCGACGACGAGGCCGTCGTGGCGCGGGCCCGGGAGCTGTCCCCGGACGCCGCCGGCGCCGGGCCCTACGGCGTGTTCCCCACCAGGGACGGCCAGCTGGCCCTGGCGCTGCCGCCGTTGGACGCCCTGGGCGACGCGCTCGGCCTGCCCGAACTCGGCGGCCGGGGCGGGCACCGGACCGGGCACAGCTGCCGCGACGAGATCACCGCCCTGGTCCGGCTGCGGCTGCCGCGGCGCACCACCGCCGAGTGGCTGGAGCGGTGCGCCCGGCACGGCATCCCGGCCCGGCCCGTGACCGCCGCCGGCGCCGCGAACGGCGCCGCGAACGGCACCGACGGGCGGCACGAGAACCTCACCGAACTCGGCCCGCCGGGGCGGCGGGCACGGCTCGCCGAGGGACCCCTCGGGGCCTGGGAGGAAGCGTCATGACCACACCCGTGACCACACCGCGCACCGCGACCACCGACGAGCTGCGCGGGCTCACCTGGGACCATCCGCGCGGCTACGGCCCGCTGGAGGAACTGGCCCGGATCGACGCCTCGCTGCCGCAGGGCTGCGAGACGGTCGGCCGGCCGCTGCGCTGGGAACGGCAGTCGCTGGCCGGCTTCGAGTCCGCGCCGATCGCCGCGCTCGCCGCCGACTACGACATCCTCGTCGTCGACCACCCCGGGCTCGGCGGGGCCGTCGAGGCCGGCTGCCTGGTGGCGATGGAGGTGCTCTTCGGCCCCGAGGAGCTGACGTCCTGGCGGGAACGCGGCGTCGGCGCCAGCTTCGACAGCTACGTGCTGGACGACCGCACCTGGGCGCTGCCGCTGGACGCCGCGGCCCAGGTCGCCGCCACCCGCCCCGACCTGATGGCGGGACACGCCCCGCCCCGCACCTGGGAGGAGGCGTGCGCGCTGCCCGACCGGGTGCCGGTCACGCTCTGCCTGGGCGGACCGCACGCCTTCCTCACCTTCGCCGCCCTGTGCCTGGCCCAGGGCGCGGAGCCGTTCCGGGCCGGCGAGGACGCCCTGGTGCCCCGCGAACAGGGCCTCGCCGCCCTGGAGGTGATGGCCACCCTGGCCGCCCGCACCCCGCCGGGGCTGCGGTCCAGCAACCCGATCGCCGTGCTGCGGGCGATGACGTCCGGCGCGGGCCCCGCGTACTGCCCCCTCGTCTACGGCTACGTCACCTACACCCGTTCGGGCCCCTACCCGCTGGCCTTCTCCGACGCCCCGGTCTGGCGGCCCGGCGGCCCGACGGGCAGCGTGCTCGGCGGCGCCGGGCTCGCCGTCTCGCGCCGGCGGACCGGCGACCCGGTGGCCCGCGCCGCGGTGCGCGACCACCTCCGCCGGCTGCTCGCCGACCCGGTGCAGCGCGAGCTGTTCCCGGTGACCGGCGGGCAGCCCGCCGCCCGCGCGGCCTGGACCGACCCGTGGACCAACGAGCGGTGGGGCGGGTTCTACCGCGACACCCTCGCCACCGTCGAGGGCGCCTGGGTGCGTCCCCGCTGGTCCGGCTACCCCGCGTTCCAGGAGGCCGCGTCCCGACTGCTGCGCGACGGGCTGGCCGGGGACCGACCGCACCGGGCGCTGCTGGACGAGCTCGACGCCCGCTACCGCGCGGGCCGACGGCGATGACCGCGCCAGACCACCCTCCGAGACCCACCCCCCGAAACAGCTGAGCCGCCGAGACAGATGACCCCCCGAGACTGTTGGAGCCGCGCCATGCCCGAGATCTCGAGACGCCACGTCCTGGCCGCCGCCGGAGCCGGCGCGGCGGTCACCGCGCTGCCCGCCGGCACCGCCCACGCCGCCGGCGCGACCGACGGCGCGGACGAGCACGGAAGCAACCCGATGCGCCTGTGGTACACCGCCCCCGCGGCCGAATGGCTGGAGGCGCTGCCCGTCGGCAACGGCCGCCTCGGGGCGATGGTCTTCGGCGGCACCGCGACCGAGCGGCTGCAACTCAACGAGGACAGTCTGTGGGCCGGCGGCCCGCACGACTACGCCCGGCCCGACGCCTACGAGTACCTGGAGGAGATCCGGCGCCTGGTGGTCGAGGAGAAGTGGGCCCAGGCGCAGCGGCTGGCCGACGCCAACTTCCTGGGCACGCCCTCGGAACAGGCCGCCTACCAGGTGCTCGGCGATCTCGAACTCGCCTTCCCCGACACCGGGGAGGCGAGCGACTACGAACGCGAGCTCGACCTGGCGACCGCCATCACCCGGGTCCGTTACACCCGCGGCGGCGTGCGGCACACCCGCGAGGTCTTCGCCAGCGCGCCCGACCAGGTCCTCGTCGTGCGGCTGACCGCGGACACCCCGGGCGCCGTCGGCCTCACCGCCCGGTTCACCACCCCGCAGCGGGCCACCGCCTCGACCGTGGACGACCGCACCGTCGCCCTCGACGGCGTCAGCGGCGACTGGTACGGGATCACCGGCGCGGTCCGCTTCCGCGCCGTGGTCCGGGCGGTCGCCGAGGGCGGCCAGGTGGCCACCGACGCGCAGGGCGCCCTGACCGTGACGGACGCCGACGCGGTCACCCTGGTGGTCTCGATGGCCACCAGCTACCGCACCTACCTGGATGTCGGGGCCGACCCCGAGGCGCGCGCCCGCCGCCATCTGGAGCCGGCCGCGGGTATCTCGTACCGGCGGCTGCGGGAGCGTCATGTGGCGGACCGCCGACCGCTGTTCGACCGCGTGGGCCTCGACCTGGGCACCTCGGACCGCGTCGCGCAGCCCACCAACGAGCGCATCCCGCTCTTCCAGGACGGCGGCGATCCGCAGCTCGCCGCCCTCTACTTCCAGTACGGCCGCTACCTGCTGGCCTCCTGTTCCCGCGCCCCGGGCCAGCCCGCCAACCTCCAGGGCCTGTGGAACGACAGCCTGAACCCCGCCTGGGAGTCCAAGTACACGGTCAACATCAACTTCGAGATGAACTACTGGCCGGCCGGCCCCACCAACCTCGCCGAATGCTGGGACCCGGCCTTCGACATGATCCACGAACTGGCGGAATCCGGTGCCCGCACGGCCAGGGCGCTGTACGACGCGCCCGGCTGGGTGCTGCACCACAACACGGACGGCTGGCGCGGCACGGCACCCGTGGACTACGCGTTCTACGGCCTGTGGCCCACCGGCGGGGCCTGGCTGTGCGTGATGCTCTGGGATCATTACCTGTTCACCGGGGACACCGGCGCCCTGAGCCGCAACTACCCGGTGATCAGGGGCGCCGTGGAGTTCTTCCTGGACTTCCTCGTCGAGGACGCGGCCACCGGCTGGCTGGTGACCAACCCGTCCCATTCGCCCGAGGTCGGCCACCACGAGGACGACGGCGAGAACGTCAGCATCTGCGCCGGGCCGACCATGGACATGCAGCTGCTGCGCGACCTCTTCGACGCCTTTCGGCAGGCCGCCCGGGTGCTCGACCGGGACCCGGGCCTCGTCGAACGGGCCGGCGAGGTCAGGGACCGGCTGGCCCCCATGCAGATCGGCTACCTCGGCCAGCTCCAGGAGTGGCTGGTGGACTGGGAGGAGGCGGCCCTGGCCAAGAGCCGGCACGTCTCCCACATGTACGGCGTGTTCCCCAGCGCGCAGATCACCCCCCGGCAGACGCCCGACCTCGCCGCCGCCGCGGTGAAGACGCTGGAACTGCGCGGCACGGCCGGGGCCGGCTGGTCGCTCGCCTGGAAGATCAACATGTGGGCGCGACTGCTCGACCCGGTCCGGGCCTACGACCATCTGAGCGACCTGCTCACCCCGGCCCGCACCGCCCCCAACCTCTTCGACCTGCACCCGCCGTTCCAGATCGACGGCAACTTCGGCGGCGTCTCCGGGATCACCGAGATGCTGTTGCAGAGCCACGCCGGAGAGGTGGACCTGCTGCCGGCGCTGCCCGAGGCCTGGCCCGCCGGCTCCTTCCGCGGGCTGCTGGCGCGCGGCGGCTTCGAGATCGACCTGGAGTGGGCCGAGGGCCGCGTCGTGCGGGCCACGGTGCGCTCCCTCCTCGGCAACGAGATCCGCGTCCGCACCCCGCACCCCGTCACGGTGACGGGCGCCCGGGAACACCGGCCGGAGGACAACGTCGTCGTCTTCGACACCCGCCGCGGCGGCGCGTACGAGTTGCTTCCCGCATAGCCCCGGCCGGGCGACGTCGTGGGCAGCCGGGTGACCCGGCGGCCCACGACCGCGAGCCTCCCCGGACCCGGGCGGGGCCCCGCAGGGCCACCGCCCGGCAGGCACCGCCCGATGCCGACAGCACCCGACCCGCGACCCGCATCGACCCTCCCGGGTCCGGGCTGGCCCGGGACCCCCTGCTCATGAACAGAAGTGGAGTAAGTGAACGTGACTGACGTGAACGGAAAGACCCCTGGGCACGCGCCGCTCGGCCGCCGCGCCTTCGTGACGGCGACCGGCGCGCTCGTGGGCACGGCCGCGCTCGGCGGCGTGGCCCGCGCGGCCGAGCCCGGCGCGCGGACCGCCGCCGCACCGGGAGCGGCGGCCGAGGCGGGCGGCACGGGCGCCACCGCGGCGGAAGGCGTCCTCGCCTTCCCGGGCGCCGAGGGCGGCGGCAGACACACCACCGGGGGCCGCGGCGGCGCGGTCTACGAGGTGACCACGCTCGCCGACTCGGGCTCCGGATCCCTGCGGGACGCGGTCTCCGCGAGCGACCGCACCATCGTCTTCCGGGTGTCCGGCACCATCCACCTGGAGGGCGGCCTGGACGTCCTCGGGTCGAACCTCACCATCGCCGGACAGACCGCCCCAGGCGGCGGCATCTGCGTCGCGGGCAACGAGACGGAGATCAAGGCGGACAACATCATCCTGCGCTACCTGCGGTTCCGCGGCACCGACGCGATGGGCACGCCCATCGACACGTTCAAGATGGAGGGCCGCAAGAACGTCATCATCGACCACTGCTCCTTCAGCTGGGGCGTGGACGAGACGTGTTCCCCGTACGGGAACCGGGACGTCACCGTGCAGTGGTGCATCATCTCCGAGGGGCTGACCATGTCGGCCCACGAGAAGGGCCGGCACGGCTACGGCGGGCTGTGGGGCGGCGACAACGTCACGTACCACCACAACCTGCTGGTGCACAACGGCGGCCGCAACCCCCGGTTCAGCTTCGTGGAGGACGTGGACCTGCGGGTGGACCACCGCAACAACGTCATCTACAACTACGGCTACACCTCGTGCTACGGCGGCGAGTGGGCGAACGGCATCAACATGGTCGCCAACTACTACAAGCCGGGCCCCGACACGCTCGCCGACATCGCCCCGGTGATCGTCTCGCCCGACCGCGGCGGCAGCTGGCACGTCAGCGGCAACGTCATCGAGGGCCATCCCGAGGTCACGGCGGACAACACCCTCGGCGTCGTCATCCCGGTCGGCGGCATCACCCTGCTGGACGAGCCCGTCGCGCTGCCCTACCCGATCGACCAGCAGACCCCGGAGGAGGCGTACCAGGCGGTACTCGACGGCGTCGGCGCCGTTCTGCCGCGGCGGGACGCCGTCGACGCCCGGCTGGTCGCCGACGTGCGCGGCGGCACCGGACGGCAGATCAACTCCCAGTCGGAGGTGGGCGGCCTGGTGGCCCTCGCGGCCCTCGCCGCGCCGGCCGACCGGGACCACGACGGGATCCCCAACGCGTGGGAGCGGGAGCACGGCCTGAAGCCGGCCGACCCCGCCGACGCGGCGACCATCGACCCGGAGACCGGCTACAGCCACCTGGAGCTCTACCTCAACTCCCTCGGCCCGGTCGGCGCGCCCAACCCGGACGTCGCCCTCACCTCGCCCGCGGGCAACACGGTCCTCACCACCGACTCTGGCACCCACGACGTCGTCATCGAGGCCGAGGCGACCGCGCACGACGGGGCGGAGATCGCCCGGGTGGAGTTCTACGCCGGCGCCGAGAAGCTCGGCGAGGCGACCGCCGCGCCGTACCGGCTGACCTGGACGGGCGCGCCGGCCGGCACCCACTACCTCACGGCGCTGGCCACGGACAGCACCGGCACCGCCACCACCTCCACCGGCATACCGGTGCACGTCAACCACGTCACCGACCTCGGCGCCTGGACGTCGGTCGACATCGGCGAGGTGCCCATCCCGGGCGCGGCTGCCCTGGTGGACGGCGAGTTCACGGTGCGCGGCTCGGGCAAGGTCAGGGGCCGGGCCGACTCCTGCCACTTCGTCTACCAGCCGATCGAGGCGCCGGACGACGAGGTCGTGGAGATCATGGCCCGGGTCGACCACGTCAGCCCGGTCTACTCCGACGTGCTGGGCGGCGTCATGATCCGGGAGAACCTCACCGAGGACTCCGCCTTCTTCCTGCTGGCCGTCGCGGTCTCCTCGGACGGCCTCGTCGGCGTCGCCAAGCGCATCGCCAGGACCGGCGAGGAGATGAGCGTCGGCGTCTACCCCTACGACGGCGAGCCCCTCGACGACCAGCCCTACTGGCTGCGGCTCACGCTCCGCGGCGACGAGTTCAGCGCCGAGATCTCACCCGACTCGCTCCAGTGGACGCGCATCGGGTACGAGCGGATCTCGATCGGTCCGAACCCGTACGCCGGGCTCGTGGTGGACGCCAACAAGGAGTCCAACGCCATCGCCAACTACAACACCGTGACGTTCAGCCAGGTGCGGATCAACCACTAGGCGCTCGGCTGGCAGTGCCACGGCGGGCCGTCGAGCGGCCGCGGGTCCGTCGTGGCTGGTCGCGCCGCGCGGCGGAGCCGCACATCGACACGGCCCCGCGCCCCTTCAGGGCGCGGGCGAACCGCAACCAACTTCGCCAAGGCCGCTCAGAGGAGCGGCACCCACACCCGCATCGCGCCGTCACCGCGGTTGTCCCACTGGTAGTAGGGCACCGCGGTGGCGGTCGTCGGGCGGCGGGTGTCCGCGGCCGCGCTCGGGCCGCCGTGCGTCCGGTACGGCAGGCCCGCCTCGTGGGTGCCGGTGACGGCCACCGCCGCGGTGCGCAGCAGCAGCGTGCGGCCCACCCCGTCGAGGTCGGCCAGCGGCAGTTCCTCGAACGTCGCGTCCGGCGCCAGCGCCAGCTCGTCCACCTCGGTGCCCTCCGGCTGGTCCACCTGCTCGAAGCAGTAGACCAGCGGCCCGCGTTCCACGGCCGCGGCGCCGCGCACGGCGTCGATCCGGGGATGCGGCACGGTCAGCCGGGGCGTCAGGTCGAGGTGCAGGACGACCGTGTCGCCGACGCGCCAGGGGCGGCGCAGCACGGCGTAGCCCTTCTCGTCGGGGTCGGCGGCCTCGGCCTCGCCGTTGACCGCCAGCCGGGTCCGCACGCTCCACGGGGGTATCCGCAGGGCCAGCGCGCACGGCCGCTCCGGCGCCCGGGTGACGGTGATCTCGACGGCCCCGTCCCACGGGTAGTCCGTCGCCACCCGCAGCCCGAACTCGCCGCCGTCCGGCAGCGGGTGGGACAGGGTCATCGGCGCGTACTGCTGGAGGTGCAGAACGGCGCCGTCCGCGTCCCGCGACCAGGTCGCCGCGTGATGCTCCAACGCGGCGACGAGCCGGGTGACCGCGGGCGGGCAGCAGGCCGAGAAGAACCACTCGTCCCGGCACCGCGGATCGCCCACCGCCTCCGCGTGGTCGGGGCGGCGCTGGAGCGGGTTGCCCTTGTAGTACGTCCGGCCGTCGGCCGAACGGGCCGCGCCGAAGGCGTTGAAGAGCGTCCGCTCGATCAGGTCCGCGTACCTGGCCTCGCCGGTGGCCAGCAGCAGCCGCCAGCTCCACTGAACGCTCGCCGCCGACGCGCAGGTCTCGTTGTACGACAGGTCGGGCGGGAGCTCGTACCGCTCGCCGAAGACCTCGCCCACCTGGCGCGAGCCGAGCCCGCCGGTCAGCGAGGTGCGCGACGCCACCATGTCCTCCCAGCGGGCGACGGAGGCGGCGAGCAGCGACGCGTCGCCCGTCTCCACCGCGACGTCGACGATCCCGGCCTCCAGGTAGAGCCCGCGCACGGCGTGGCCGGTGACCGTGGGCGCCTCGCGCACCGGCAGGTGGTCCTGGCGGTGCCGCTCGCCGCGCTTGTGGTCGCCGACCAGACCCCGGCCGCGGCGCTCGACGAAGGCGGTGGCCAGCTCCAGGTACCGGGCCTCGCCCGTCACCCGGTAGAGCTCCACCAGCGCGGTCTCCACCTCGGGGTGGCCGTCCAGGCCCGGCCCGGGATCCGGCAGGAAGACCTCGGCGAGATGGTCGGCGAAGCGCCGCGCCACCGCGAGCAGCCGGCCGTCCGGGTCCACCCCGCCGCGCTGCGCGGCGACCGCGGCCTGCATCAGATGCCCGGCGCAGTAGTGCTCGTGACTGTCCACCAGCTTGGTGTAGCGGGCGTCGGGCTGGGCCACCTGGTAGGCCGAGTCGAGGTAGCCGTCGTCCGCCTGGGCCCGCTCCAGCAGCCGGGCGGTGCGGTCGACGAAGTCGGTCAGCTCGGCCCGTTCGGCCGGTGTGGCGCTGTCGGCGTGCCGGCCGTGCTGCAGCTCCCAGGCCACCGACTCCAGCACCTTGTGCACGTCGGAGTCCATGTACACCGGGCCGCGGAAGGATCCTTCGGCCTCGCCGGCGGCGATGCGGAGGTTGTTCAGGTTGCCGGCCTTCTCCAGCCAGCCGAGCGCGAGCGGCAGGCTGACCTCGCGGTTGACCCGCTGCCAGCGCAGCCAGGGACCGCCGGTCAGCTCGGCGCGGGTGGGGCTGTGCGGCCGGAGGGTCGGGTGGGCGTCGGGGGAGGGGACCACGGGTCCGTGCATCAGGTGCTACTCCATCCGGGGACGTGCGAGAAAGGCGAGGGTCTGGTCGCGCACCCGGAGGATGTGGGCCTCCAGCAGGTCCCTGGCCACCAGGCGGTCGCCGCGCTCCAGCGCGTCGACGATCGCCCGGTGCTCGGAGACGGCCGCGTTCAGCCGGGAGCCGGTGATGGGCGCCACCATCCCGGTGCGCGTGACGTGGATGTTCAACAGCAGGTCGTCGTGCAGCTCCAGCAGCATCGGCAGGCCGCTGAGCTCCACCAGGGCGCGATGGAAGCCGCTGTCGTTCTCCCGGAACTCGATGTACCGGTCCGGGTCCTGAAGGGACAGCCTGGCCAGTTCCTCGGCCTCGTCCACCAGCTCGCGCAGCCGCGCCGGCGGCTCGCGGTCGGTGCGCTCGGCGAAGAGCCGCAGGCTGTGCGACTCCAGCATCAGCCGCAGCTCGAAGAGCTCGTAGATGCTGGACAGCGACGGGATGGCGACGGTGAAGCCGGCCGTCGGGTCGTAGGCCAGCAGACCCCGTTCGTACAGCCGCCCGACCGCGCTGCGCACCGGGGTGCGGCTCATGCCGAGCCGGCGGGCGAACTCACGGATCGGCACCGGCTGGCCCGGCGCGGGGTGTTCCTTCGTCAACCACTCCACCAGGGCCCGGCGCGCGTGGCTCTCCAGGCTCTCCTCGGGGCCCGGTGACGACGCGGACCCCGACGCCGACCCGCCCTGGGCCGAGGTCGCCCTCGGTGAGATCATGCCGCCTCCCTGGCGCTCCACAACTGGGTGTCCGGTGCGTCTCCGGGCCGGTCCCGGCTCCGCCTTTCCCCCGGCTGGGCACATGGTATGCCGCTGGTCGCTGTCCCTTTGCGGGGTTCCGCCATCGTCACAGAATCCCGTCGCATGAGGGTTGACGGCATATTACCCGCACTGCACACTCGTGGCATACCACTGACATGCCTCTGGGGTGCCTATGTCGTTCCCGATGCTTCATGGCATCATCGTGCCCGTCGTGCTACCCATGACGCGCGACGACACGATCGATTCACGGTCGCTGGAATGCCACCTGCGCCACCTGGTGGACGCCGGCGTCCACGGCCTGTGGATCAACGGCACCACGGGGGAGTTCCACGCCCTCGACCCCGAGGAGCGGGCCGCCGCCGTCCGGGTGGCGGCCGAGGTCGCCGACGGACGGGTGCCGGTGGTGGCGCACGTCGGTGACGCCGCGACCCGGCTCGCCGTCCGGCACGCGCGCGCCGCGGTGGCGGCGGGTGCCGACCAGGTGGCCGTCATCGCGCCGTACTTCGCGGAGTTCACCCGCGAGGAGCTGCGCGACCACTACCGGCGGATCGCCGAGGCCGTGGGCTTCCCGATCCTCCACTACCACATGCCGCGGCTGACCAAGATCAGCCTGACCGCCGACTGCGTCCTGGACCTCGCGAAGGAGGGCGTGGTCGCCGGGATCAAGGACAGCGACGGGGACATGGTCTGGTTCCGCCAACTGGTGCGCCGGGCCGCGGACCTCGGCCTGGACCTGCGGTGCTTCACCGGCGGCAGCAGCGTCAGCGACCTGTCGTTCCTGGTCGGCGCCTCCGGCGTCACCTCGTCGCTCGGCAATCTGGCCCCGCGGCACCTCGTCGCCATGTACGGCGCGGCCCAGACCGGCGACTGGGCGCGGGTGACGCGGATGCAGAACCAACTGGAGGACGTCGCCGACGCGATGCGCCGGGCCCGCCGGACGCCGACCCTCTCCTCGATCGTCAGCACCTACAAGTACGTACTCACCGCCCTCGGCCATCTTCAGGCCGAGCACGCCGCGGAACCCCTGGCCCCTCTCGACGAGGAGGAGCGGCAACGCCTCGCCTCGACGGTGGTGCCGATGGTCCGCGCGTTGGAGACGGCGGTTCCCGCAAAGGAGCGTGGACAATGACACCTGAACGGACATTTGGCGGCCCCATGGGCAGACGGGCCGTACTGCGGGGCGGTGTCGGACTGTTCGTCGCGGCCACCGCCTCCGCCTGCAGCTTCTTCGAGACCGACCCCTCCGGCGAGGAGGGCTCCTCGGGCCCCAAGGGCAAGGAGGCGCCGTCGCTGAAGGACCGGGTCGACGCCGGTGACCTGCCCCCGGTCGCGGAGCGCCTGCCCGACAACCCGCTGGTGGTCGAGCCGCTGGACCGGGTCGGCGTGTACGGCGGCAGCTGGCACTCGGCGATGCTCACCCAGGAGGACATGTCCTGGCTGCGCTACTCGATGGGCTACGAGCCGCTGGTGCGCTGGGCCCGCGAATGGGGCGGCACGGCCGGCACCGAGATGCTGCCCAACGTCTGCGAGAGCTACGAGGTCCTGGAGGACGGCAAGGAGTACCGGTTCAAGCTGCGCAGGGGCCTGCGGTGGTCCGACGGCGAGCCGGTCACCGCCGCGGACTTCGACTTCGCCTACAACGACTACAACGTCTACCCGCCGCTGCACCCGGACGCCATCTACGAGCTCTGGCTGTCCCAGTCCGGCGAGCCGGCCCGGTTCGAGGCCATCGACGACTACACCGTCTCGTACGTCTACGAGGAGCCGAAGGCGGGCTTCCTGGAGCAGATCGCCGGCATCTCGGGCCTGACGATGTTCCTGCCCAAGCACTACCTCCAGCAGTTCCACGAGAAGTACAACGAGGACGCGGACCGCCTGGCCGAGGACGCCGGCATGAGCCGCTGGGTGGACAACATCGCACTGAAGGTCGATCCCTGGGTCAACACCGACATGCCCACGCTCAACGCGTGGGTGGCGCAGAACCCGGTGGGCGAGGGCACCTCGCTGGTGGCGGAGCGCAACCCGTACTACTGGAAGGTCGATCCGGACGGCAGCCAGCTGCCGTACATCGACTCGATGGTCTGCGAGATCGTCCAGGACGTCGAGGTCGAGGTGCTCAAGGTCTCCAACGGCGATCTGGACATGCAGCTCTACCACTTCGGCACGATCCGCAACAAGCCGGTGATCGCCCGCAGCCAGGAGGAGGGCGGCTACGAGCTCATCGACTTCGTGCCGGACATCGTCAACACGATGATCATCGGCTTCAACCAGACCCACCCCGACCCCGCCGTGCGTGCCGTCCTCGCCAACAAGGACTTCCGGATCGGCCTGTCGTACGCGATCAACCGGCAGAAGATCATCGACACCATCTACGGCGGGCAGGGCCAGCCGTGGCAGTGCGCGCCCATCCCGGGCAGCGACCTGCACGACCCCGAACTGGGCGAGCAGTACGTCGAGTACGACGTCGACCTCGCCAACGAGGCGCTGGACCGGGCCGGCTACACCGAACGCAACGGCGACGGCATCCGGCTGCGCGAGGACGGCTCGCCCATCAAGTTCAACGTGCTCGTGGTCTCCGACTTCCCCGACCACGTCGACGCCCTGGACCTGATCCGCGCCGACTGGCGGGAGGTCGGCGTCGACGCGACCATCCAGCGGATGGCGGAGACCCTCTACTGGGAGCGGGTCGAGGCGGGTGAGGCGGAGGCCGCCACCTGGACCGGCGGCTCGTTCGACATCCGCACCGGCGGTGGCGGCAACCACTACTACCTGCCGTCCAACCCGCGCGGCTCCTCGCGCTTCGGCTCCGCCTGGGCCAAGTGGTACAGCGCCGGCGGTCGGGACGGCGAGGAACCGCCGGCGGACGTCAGGGAGCAGCTGGAGCTGTTCGACGAGATGCGCGCCACCTTCGACGCGGAGGAGGCGACCGCGCTGGCCAGGGAGATCCTGGAGATCACCAAGGACCGGCTCTACTACCTCGGGATCAGCACCCCGCCCACCGAGTACGGCATCGTCAAGACGAACTTCCACAACGTGCCCCGGTCGTTCCCGGGCGCGGTCGCCTACCAGGCGCCGGGCCCGAGCAGCCCGGAGCAGTACTTCATCTCCGACGAGGCCTGACGGGAGGTCCCATGCTGTCGTTCCTCGTCCGCCGCCTGCTGCTGATGGTCGTGACTCTCTGGGCGATCTCGTTGGCCTCCTTCTTCATCATCAGCCTGCCCCCCGGCGACTACGTGTCCACCCTGGAGGCACAGGCGGAGGCCAGGGGCGAGCTGATGAGCGACGACCAGCTCATGGCGCTCCGGGAGAGGTACGGCCTCGACCAGTCCTTCTTCAGCCAGTACTGGACCTGGATCACCAACATCCTGCTGCACGGCGACTTCGGCCAGGCGTTCGCCTGGAACAGCAGACCGGTGGGTGACCTGATCTGGGACCGGGTGGGCCTGTCGTTCTTCCTGTCCATCAGCACCCTGCTGTTCGTGTGGGCGATCGCCTTCCCGATCGGCATCCTCTCCGCCGTCCGCCAGTACTCGGCGGGGGACTACGTCGCCACCTTCTTCGGGTTCGTCGGCATGGCGATCCCCGAGTTCATGCTGGCGCTGGTCTTCATGTACATCGGGATGCGGTACTTCGGGCAGAGTCCCGGAGGGTTGTTCTCGCCGGAGTACCAGGACGCGGCCTGGAACCTCGGCAAGTTGATGGACCTGGCGTCCCATATGTGGCTGCCGATCCTGATCATCGGAATGTCGGGGACGGCGGGCCTCATCCGGATCACCCGGGCGAACCTGCTGGACGAGCTGCACAAGCCGTACGTCGTGGCGGCCCGCGCCAAGGGCCTGCCCGAGTGGAAGCTGCTGCTGAAGTACCCCGTCCGGATGTCGCTGAGCCCGTTCTTCAGCACCGTCGGCTGG
This sequence comes from Streptomyces sp. B6B3, assembly GCF_039871525.1. NCBI lineage: Bacteria > Bacillati > Actinomycetota > Actinomycetes > Kitasatosporales > Streptomycetaceae > Streptomyces > Streptomyces sp. B6B3. The sequence continues at coordinate 48,308 of NZ_JBDPLU010000010.1, forward strand.
TTGCTGCCCGGGCTGATCAGCGGGGAGACGATCATCTCCATCGTGATGAGCCTGCCGACCACCGGGCCGCTGCTGCTCGGCGGGGTGGAGAACCAGGACATGTACCTGGTGGGCAGCTTCGTGCTGATCCTCAGCGCCCTCACGGTGATCGGCACGTTGATCAGCGATCTCGTGCTGGCCTGGTGGGATCCCCGCATCCGGTACCGCTACGAGGGAAAGTAGGCGCGCATGCTGCGAAAGCCCCGTGCGCTGGCACGAGAAGGCAGCAGGACCTCCGACGCGTCCGACGCCGCCGGCGCCGTCGACACCATCGACGCCGCCGACGCGGCGGCCGCGCCGGAGGGGAGCGCGGCGCGGTCTGCGGGCGCCGACCCGGAGCTCGGCCGCGCCTCCCAGTGGCGGCTGATCTGGCGGAAGTTCCGCCGGCACAAGCTGGCCGTGGGCGGCGCGGTGGTCGTCCTCTTCGTCTACCTGGTGGTCGTCTTCGCCGAGTTCCTGGCGCCGGCGGGCAGCAGCACCACGAACGAGCGGCTCACCTACGCGCCGCCGCAGACGGTGCAGGTGGACTTCAGCTTCTCCGACGGCATCGACCTGTACGTCTACGGGTTCGAGACGCGTCGGGACCCGGAGACCTTCGAACAGGTGCACACCGTCGACGAGTCGAAGAAGATCCCGGTGACCTTCTTCACCAAGGGCGACTCGTACGACATGTGGGGCTTCATCCCCTGGGACCGACATCTGTTCGGTGCGGTGGACCCGGACCAGCGCGTCTACTTCCTCGGCGCGGACAGATCCGGGCGGGACCTGCTGTCCCGCATGATCTACGGCGCCCGGGTGTCGCTGTCCATCGGGCTCATCGGGGTGGCCGTGAGCTTCCTGCTGGGGCTCTTCTTCGGCGGGATCTCCGGCTACTTCGGGGGCGTGGCGGACAGCACCATCCAACGCATCATCGAGTTCCTCATGGCGGTGCCGACGTTGCCGCTCTGGTTGGCGCTCTCGGCGGCGGTGCCACCCGACTGGGGGCCGTTGATGCGGTACTTCGCCATCACCACGATCCTGTCGGTGATCGGCTGGACCGGCCTGGCCCGGGTGGTACGCGGTCGTTTCCTCTCCCTGCGCGAGGACGACTTCGTGATCGCCGCCCGACTCGACGGCTGCGGCAGACGCCGGATCATCTTCCGGCACATGGTGCCGTCCATGTCCAGCCACGTCATCGCCTCGCTGAGCATGGCCGTGCCGGCCATGATCCTCGGCGAGACCGCGATGAGCTTCCTCGGCCTCGGACTGCAGTCCCCGGCGGTCAGCTGGGGCGTGCTGCTCCAGGAGGCACAGAACGTGCGGACGATCGAGACGGCACCGTGGTTGATGCTCCCCGGGCTCGCGGTGTTCGTCACCGTGCTGGCCATGAACTTCGTGGGCGACGGTCTGCGGGACTCCGCCGACCCGTACAAGTAGCCGTGGACGTGGTGAGTCGCCCATGCGTACCGAAGGAGAACCCGTGACCGAGACCGTCCTGCGCGTGCGGGGCCTGCGCACGCACTTCGCGCTGGACGACGGCGTGCTCAGGGCCGTGGACGGCGTCGACCTGGAGATCGGCCGCGGCGAGACCCTGGCCGTGGTCGGCGAGTCGGGGTGCGGCAAGAGCGTGATGGCCCGTTCCATCCTCCGGCTGGTGGACCGTCCCGGACGCATCGTGGGCGGGGAGGTCCTGGTCCGCCGGGGCGACGCCGGCGACGACCCTCGTGACGAGGTCGGAATGGTCGACCTGGTGTCGGCGGACCAGCGCACCCTGCGGTCGGTCCGCGGCAGGCGCATCGCCATGATCTTCCAGGAGCCCATGACCTCCATGAGCCCCATGCACACGCTGGGCAACCAGATCGGCGAGGCCATCCGGCTGCACGAGGGCGTCTCCAAGGCGGAGGCCCGCAAGCGCACCATCGAGCTGCTGGGCCGGGTCGACATCCCGGACCCACGGCGCCGGGTCGACGAGTACCCGTTCCAGATGAGCGGCGGCATGCTGCAACGCGCCATGATCGCCATGGCGCTGTCCTGCAACCCGGAACTGCTGATCGCGGACGAGCCGACCACCGCGCTGGACGTCACCACCCAGGCCCGCATCCTGGAGCTGCTCCAGTCCCTGCAACAGGACTTCGGCATGGCGATCATGCTGATCACCCACGATCTGGGGGTCGCGGCGCAGGTCGCCGACCGGGTGGCGGTGATGTACCTCGGCACCGTCGTGGAACGGGGGGACGTCGGCTCGGTGTTCCGCTCGCCCGGGCATCCCTACACCAAGGCGCTGCTGCGCTCGATCCCGCGCCTGGGCTCCCGGTCGCGGGAACGGCTCAGGCCCGTGCGCGGCATGGTGCCGCACGTCTTCCAGCGCCCGTCCGGCTGCCCCTTCCACCCCCGCTGCGACGAGTTCCAGGCCGGGCGGTGCGATGTGACGGTCCCCCAGCCGGTGCCGGGACCCGAACCGGGCCGCGAGGTGCGCTGCCTGCTCTACGAGGACGACCACGGCGGGCCGGGAGCGACGGAGCGCGCATCCGAGGACGCCCATGAGGAGGCCCACAAGGAGGCCCACAAGGAGGCCGAGGCATGACCACCGCGACCGAACCGCGTTCGGACACCACACTTCTGGAGACCCGCGGGCTGACCAAGTACTTCCCGATCCAACGCGGGCTGTTCGGCCGCGCCGTGCGGCAGGTGCGGGCCGTCGACGGGGTCGACCTGCGCATCCCGACCGGGCGCACCGTCGCGCTGGTGGGGGAGTCGGGATGCGGCAAGTCCACCCTGGGCCGCTGCCTGATGCGGGTGTACGAACCGACCTCGGGCCAGATCCTCTTCAGGTCGGTCGACGGCGCGGAGGTGGATCTCGCCCGGCTCGGCGAGCGGGCGCTCAAGCCCTACCGCAGCCAGATCCGGCTGGTGTTCCAGGACCCGTTCTCCTCGCTGAACCCGCGGATGACGCTGCTCCAGATCGTCGGCGAGCCGCTGCGGGTCAACCGCGGGCTGCGCGGCGCGGAGCTGGAGGAGCACGTCGCGGAGCTGCTGCGCCGGGTCGGCCTGCGCCCCGAGTACATGCGGCGCTACCCGAACGCGTTCAGCGGCGGCCAGCGCCAGCGCGTCGGCATCGCGCGGGCGCTGGCGCTCTCCCCGCGCCTGGTGGTGGCGGACGAGGCGGTCAGCGCGCTCGACGTCTCCGTGCGGGCGCAGATCCTCAACCTGCTGAAGGACCTGCAGGACGAGGAGGAGCTGACCTACCTCTTCATCTCCCACGACCTCGGGGTGGTGGAGTACATGGCCGACGAGGTCGTGGTGATGTACGTGGGCAAGGTGGTGGAGACCGGCGCCACCGACGAGCTGTACGGCGCCCCGCTGCACCCGTACACCGAGGCGCTGCTGTCCGCCGTGCCGGACCCCGACCCCCCGTCGGAGCCGGGCGTCCGGCGCCGGGAGCGCATCGTGCTGCGCGGCGAGGTCGCCGACCCGTCCCGGGTGCCCAGCGGCTGCCCGTTCCATCCGCGCTGCTTCTACGCCCAGGACCGCTGCGCCACCGAGGTGCCGGCGCTCCGCGAGATCCGGCCAGGACGCTCCGCCGCCTGCCACTTCGCCGAGGAACTCGACCTGCGAGGAGTGACCGTATGACCGACGGCACAGACAGCGCCGACAGCACCGGCACCGGCAACCAGCCGGACGATCCGCGTTTCGACGGGGTGCTCCGCGCCTCGGCGACCGACCCGGCGCTGCGCGAGGCGTTGCTGCCCGTGCTGCACCACGGGGACAGCCACGCGGCCAACCTGCTGGAGCTGGACGACGGTGACCTGCTGTGCGCCTGGTTCAACGGTCCGGACGAGGGCGACCGGGAGACCAACGTCGTCGTCTCCCGGCTGCCGCGCGGCGCGGACCGCTGGACCGAGCCCGAACTGCTGGCCTGCGACCCCGAACGGTCCGAGCAGAACCCGGTGCTCGCGCAGGACGCCGAGGGCACCGTCTGGCTGTTCCACCCCTCCAACACCCCGCACAACCAGAAGACGGCGCGGCTGGTGGTGCGCACCTCGCGGGACCGCGGCCACACCTGGAGCGAGCCGCGGGTGCTCTTCGAGGGGCCGGGCTTCTTCGTGCGCAACCCGCCGCTGACCCTCTCCGACGGCTCCTGGCTGCTGCCCGCCTACTGGTGCCGCCCGGCCGGCGAGCACAGCACCGCCATGATCAGCGCCGACGGCGGCGCGACCTGGACGGAGCACGACCTGCGGGACAGCGACCATCTGGTGCAGATGACCGCCGTGGAGCGCACCGACGGCAGCCTGTTCGCGATGTTCCGCAGCCGCGCCGCCGACCGGATCTGGGCCTGCGAGTCCTTCGACCACGGCCGGACCTGGACCCGGCTCACCCGGACGGAGATGCCCAACAACAACTCCGCCGTCCAGCTCACCGCGCTGGCGAGCGGCGCCCTCGCGCTCGTCTACAACGACGCCACGCTGGAGCGCGACCAGTACCGCTGGGTCGGCAAGGGGGCGGGCCGGCGCAAGAAGGCGCTGCGCACCCCGCTGACCCTGGCGCTCTCCGACGACGGCGGCCAGACCTGGCCGCACCGCAGGAACGTGCAGGTCGCCGACGAGGAGTACTGGGACAACGAGCTCGGCTACTCCTACCCCACGGTCATTCAGACCCGCGACGGCCGGCTGCACGTGGCCTACTCCTTCCTCCGCAAGACGATCAAGCACGTGACGCTCGACGAGGACTGGATCAGGGCCGGGACCACCGCGGGGACCACCGAGGGGACCACTGCCCGGGACGCCGCCGGCGACGCCGAGGGCGAGGGCGACGGCGGGGACCAACCGTGACCGTGGAGCGGTGGGGCGTGCACGAGGTCGAGCTGACCGGCCCGGCGCACGGCAACCCCTACGCGGACGTCCGGCTGACCGCCGAGTTCCAGTACCGCAACCGGATCGTCGAGGTCGACGGCTTCTACGACGGCGACGGACGCTACGTCGTCCGCTTCTCCCCGGACCGGGAGGGCACCTGGCGGTACGTCACCCGCTCCAACGCGCCCGAGCTCGACGGCCGGCGCGGCACCTTCGCCTGCGGACCCCCGGGCCCCGGCAACCACGGCCCGGTGCGGGTGCGCGGCGGGCACGCGTTCGGGTACGCCGACGGGACCCGCTACCTCCCGTTGGGCACCACCTGCTACCACTGGACGCACTACGCCGACGACGAGCTGGAGGAGTCCACCCTCCGCTCCCTGGCGGACTCGCCGTTCACCAAGGTGCGGATGTGCCTGCTGCCCACGAAGGACATGGTGCCGCCGCTGCTGGCCTTTCCCGGTGACACGCCGGGGCGGCTGGACCTGACCCGCTTCGAACCGGCGTTCTTCGCCCGGTTCGAGCGCCGGCTGCGCGATCTGCTGGCCCTCGGCATCGAGGCCGACGTCATCCTCCTCCACCCCTACGACAAGGGCCACTGGGGCGTGGACGACATGACCCGCGAGCAGGACTTCTTCCTGCTGCGCTACACGCTGGCGCGGCTGTCCGCCTTCCGGCACGTGTGGTGGTCGATCTCCAACGAGTACGACTTCAACCGCGCCAAGACCGCGGAGGACTGGGAGCGGCTCGGTCAGTTCGTGCAGCGGCACGACCCGTACCAGCGGCTGCGATCGATCCACAACGGCACCCGGATGTACGAGTACGAGCGGATCTACGACTTCACCAGGCCCTGGATCACCCACCAGAGCATCCAGCACTGGGACGCCCGGCTCACCGGCGACTGGGTGGCCGCCTGCCCCAAACCGGTGGTCATCGACGAGATCGGCTACGAGGGCACGGTCGAGCGGCGCTGGGGGAACATCACCGGCCGGGCGCTGTTGCGGCAGTTCTGGCACGCGGCCGCGGCCGGAGGCTTCGTGGGACACGGCGAGTGCTACCCGGACGGCCGCTACGACGACTCCGCCTGGATCTCCCGGGGCGGTCGGCTGCGCGGCGAGAGCGTGCCGCGGATCGCCTTCCTGCGCCGGCTGCTGGAGGAGGGGCCGGCCGACATCGTCGGCGCGCGGCGGCGCGGGGAGTACTGGCTGGAGTACGTCGGTGCCCGGCAGCCCGCCCATCTGGACGTCGAGCTGCCCCCGGGCGCGGCGTACCGGGTCGAGCTGATCGACACCTGGGACATGACCGTCACCGAGCTGCCCGGCGTGCATCGCGAGCGGGTCCGGGTGGCGTTGGACGGGCGGCTCGACCTGGCCGTGCGAGTCAGGAGGACGGAATGACCGCGGACGTGTCGTTGAGCCCGGAGACGCCCGAGACGCCGGAGGGGCCGGAGACGGTGGAGACGGTGGAGCGGTGGGGGGTCTTCGAGCTGCCGCTCCCTCCCGCATCCGCTCCCGCATCCGACCCTGCCTCCGGCGTGGACGCCGAGGTGGTCTTCCAGCACGGCCCGCACGGCGAACGCCGTTTCTTCGCGACCCCCTTCGTCGACGACGCCGGGCGGCGACTGGTGCGTTTCATGCCGGACGCGGAGGGCCCGTGGCGCTACCACGGCGCCGGCACGGGCGGCGGCTTCCACTGCACCCCGCCGGGGGCCGGCAACCACGGGCCCGTGCGGGCCCGTGGGTCGCGGTTCCGCCACGCCGACGGCCGGCCGTTCCACCCGTTCGGCACCACCCTGGCGGAGGCCGGCCCCGACACCCGGCGCGCGCTGGCCGCGGGACCCTTCAACCGGGTCCGGCTGCGCTGCGCCCCAGAGCTGCCCCTGGGCCGCCTGGAGGAACAGGTCCGCGGCCTGCTGGACCTGGGCATCGAGGCCGAGGTGCCGCTGCTCGGCCGGGACGTCGCCGGCACCGTGCCGCGGCTCGCCGCCTACCGCAACGTGTGGTGGTGCGCGCCGCCCGACCCCGACGTGCTGGCCGCGATCCGGGAGCACGACCACGGGCGGCACCTGCTGACCGTGCACGGTGACGCTCCCCCAGGCCCTGGGGGCCTGGGAGGTGCCCCCGTCACCGACTGGGGCGCGCCGTGGATCACCCACGCCAGCGTGCGGCACGAGGAGACCCGGGCCGTCTCCGCCCTCGTCGCGGACCTGGCCAAGCCGGTGATCCTCGACGACTGCGGCGCCGAGGGCGACGCCCCCGCGCCCGCGGACAGCCTGACCGCGCGGGAGCTCGTCTCCCGGATCTGGGAGGGCGTGTGCCAGGGCGGCTACGTCACCCACGGCGAGGCGTACGGGGCGCGGCCCTGGCGGACGCACGGCGGAGCGCCGCGCGGCGAGAGCGCGCCGCGGATCGCGTTCCTGCGGGAGGTGCTGGCCGACGCGCCGGGCGACCTGCGGCACAACCCGGCGTACTACGACGCGTCGACGGTGGAGGCGCCGGGCACCTTCTGCCTCCAGTACCTGGGCCCGCACCGCTTTCCGGTGCGGCGCTTCCGGCCGGGCGCCGGCATCTGGCAGGTCGAGGTGATCGACTCCTGGAACATGACGATCGGCGCGCCCTTCACGGTGCGCGCCGACGCCGGGGCCGAGGAGTTCGGGGTGGAGCTTCCGGCGGAGCCGTACCACGCGGTACGGCTCCGCCGGGTGCCCGGCGCCTGAGGGAGGTCTGTGGCGCCGGGCGGTCGGGGGGATCACCCGTCGGCGATCACCAGTCGAAGCCGGCCTCCGCCTGGTTCCTGATGTAGTTCGGGATGTCCACGGTCTCGGTGATGGTCAGTGCGGAGGACACCTGCAGACCGTCCTTCAGCACGTGCTGACGGAACACCATGTACATCGGCAGGTCCCAGTACTCGGTCTGCTGGTAGTTGCTGATCGCGGCGTTCTCGCCCCAGAAGACGCCGGAGGTGTCGATGCCGGCCAGCGCCGGGGAGGCGCTGCCGAAGGCGTCCACGACGGCGTCGTTCTGGAACGTGGGCTTCATGCCGTACGAGGAGAGCTGGACCGCCGCCTCCTCGGAGACCAGCCACTTCACCACCTGGAGCGCCTGCTGCTGCTTGGTGGACTGCGGCGGCAGGAAGCACGCGAGGGTGTTGGGCTGGTACGTCGAGTCGTCGCCGCCGCCCAGCACGGGCACGGACGTCAGCGCGAGGTCCACGTTCTCCGCCCGTTCCTGGTAGTACGCCAGGTCCGTCGGGTCGATGTAGAGCTCGTTCAGCGCGTAGGAGTTGAACTTCCAGAGGGTGTCCACGGCCATCGCCACGTGACCCGTCTGGAAGAAGTCGTCCACCGTGGTGAAGATGTTCCGCGGGATGAAGAGGAAGCGCTCCATGTTGGTGCCCAGCTGCTGCCACCCGGCCGAGGTGATGTTCACCAGCACGTCCTCGGGCGCCGGGTTCTCGCTGCCGGTCGGCAGCAGCGGGTAGAGGCCGAGCTGGTTGTAGTCCAGGTAGTTGTCCGGGTGCTGCAGGTAGCCCTTGTAGGCGACCAGGTCCTCCTCCCTGGTCAGTCGCTTGGCCAGCCGGAAGGCGTGGTCGTACGTCATGCCGTTGGTCGGGTAGGACACCCCGAAGCGGTCGAAGATCTTCTTGTTGTAGAGCAGCACGTAGTCGTCGATGAGCAGCGGCACGCCGTACAGCCCGCCGTCCGAGCGGGACCTGACCAGCTCCACGGTGGCGTGGTTGAGGGAGTCCAGGTCGATGCCGGCGTCCGCGACCTCCGCGGAGATGTCGCGCACCCAGCCGCGGGGCTCCAGGTCCCGGTCGATCCGGCGCCGCGGGTCGTCGATGATGATGTCGGGCACCACGCCCGCCGCTTCCAGGTCCTCGTACCTGACCGGGTAGTCCCAGACGGCGAACTTGAACTTGATGTCCGGGAAGGCGGCCCGGATGCTGTCGCCGATCACCGTGTCGAAGAAGCCCGCGAGCTCGGTCGGCTTGTAGTTGGCGATGAAGACGAAGAGCTCGTCGTCGCAGACCTCGAACGGCTCGTCGTACCGGTTCGGGATCGGTGTGCAGGCGGTGCCGGAGGAGGTGGCATACCGGCTGGGGTTGCGCGTCGGGGTCTGCGCCCCGGCCGTGCCCGACGTCAGCGCCGGCACGCCGACACCGGCCGCCGCGCCGGCGATGGCGCTGCCGGCGACGAAGTTTCTGCGGGTCAGCCGGCGCGCGTTCCGTTCGGCCTTCGAGCCCTCACTCATGGTTACTGCTCCTTCATGTCGGGACACACTTGGTGGCGAGAGGATCCGCCGAGACACCGGGGTGGCATACCATAGGAATGCCATAATCCTGCAAGCGGTTGCCCGGGGGCGTCAACACCCGTGCAGCACCTGTCTGATGTCTGATGAGTCGGCCGAGAGGGTTCCCATGGATGCGACGGCGGTGCGGACGTTCCGGATGGAGAGCGCGGGCATGGTCCTGGAGCTCACCCAGCACGGCGACGGGGTGCGGCTGCGCCTGGGGAGCGGCGACGCGTGGTACGTGGCCGGGAAGCTGGGGGAGATGCTGACCGTCTCCTTCGGGCGGCCCTGGCGCCTGGCGTTTCCCGGCCTGCGCGGGCCCGAGATGCGGCGCACCGACGACGGGCTCGCGGTGCGCGGCTCCGTCGGCGGCCTGGAGACGGAGCTGGTGTTCGCGTTCGGCGACGAGACGCTGCGCACGGAGGTGACCTGGCGCAACCCCTCGGCGCGGCGCCGGGCGGACCTCGCGGTGGGCTTGGCGTTCCCGCTTCCGGACCAGGCGTCGGCCGCGTCGGTGACCCTTCCGCAGGTGCTCTACCGCGGCAATCCGTCGGCCGACCCCGACCGCACCGTGCCGCGGCTCGGCGTCGGCCCGCACGGCGGGCTCGTCGTCGAGGAGCACCGGCTGCCCGTTCCCTGCGCGCACGCTGAGTGGGCCGAGGGACCGGACGGACGGTTCCTGACGCTGTACTCGCTGGCCCCCGGCGACGGCTCGCTGGGCGCGGTGACCCGGGACCGGACGGCGCTGCTCGCCCTGAGCGGTCCGGTGATGTTCAACGGCGAGCCCGACGTCGCCTACACCCACAAGTCGACCACCGCGCCGCACCCCGAGGGCTACCGCGATCTCGCCCCCGGCCAGGAGCTGACCCTCCGCCACGCCCTGCACTGGGGCCGGCCCGACCGCCCAGGGCACGGCTTCCGGGCCCTGGTGCACCAGGGCCTGCGGCTGTACCGGCCGGCCCCGGCCCGGCCGCTGACCCTGGACGAGATCGTCGAGCTGAAGACCGCCGCCCTGGACCGCCGCTGGTACGAGGCGGACGGCGGCGTCGCCGGCTACCTGAAGTTCTTCGGACCCGACCGCGAGCCCGGCTTCATGTACGGCTGGACCGGGCAGTGCCTGCGGCTGGCGTGGTGCGACGCGCGCCTGGGCCTGGAGCGCGGCGAGGAGTGGCGCGTCGAACGCTGCCGCCGCGCCGTGGACTTCTACCTGGACGGCAGCGCCACGGGCGGCACGCCGCCGGGCCTCCGGGCGAGCTTCTACCGGCTCGCCGACGGCCAGTGGACCGGGTTCACCCGGAACGGCCGCCCCTTCGTGTCGGCCCGGGCCTTCGGCGACACCCTGGGCGATCTGGCCGACGTCGTCGCGCTGCTGCGCGAGCACGGCCGGGACGTCCCCGAACGGTGGACCGCGGCTCTGGCGGAAGGGCTCGACGCGGTCACCCGGGCCCTGCTGCCCGACGGCCTGGTGCCGCTCGGCTGGGCCCTGGACGACGGCGCTCCGCTGTCCCGGCCGCCGGGCGCGGCCGGCCTGCCCTGCGTCCTCGCGCTGCTGAAGGCCCAGCGCGTGGTGCCGGCGGCGGAGACCCTGGACGCCGCCGTGCGACTGCTGGAGCACTACCAGCGAGCCCACGCCGACGACTTCGCGACGCCCTTCTCGCACGCCACCCTGGACGCGGCCTGTGAGGACAAGGAAGCCGGGATGTACTTCTTCCTCTGCGCCTACGAAGTGCTGCGGCTGACCGGCGAGCGCCGCTACCGGGAGTGGGCCGAGGCGACCGCCGACTGGCTGCTCACCTGGGTCTACCAGTGGAGTCCCAGGTATCCGCCGGGCGCCCCGCTCCGCGACCGCGGCTTCTCCGCCGTCGGGTGGCCGGGGGTCAGCGTGCAGAACCACCACCTGGACGTCTTCTTCCCGGTGTACGAGCTGGCCCGCTTCGGCGACCTGGCCGAACGGCCCGAGTACACCCGCCTGGCCGACGCGACGATCCACGCCCTGGGCCAGGGCGTCTGCACCCGCCCCGGCGAATGGGACTTCGAAAGCCCGGGCGAACAGGGCGAGGGCTTCTACCCGACCAACTGGCAGGTCCGCGGCACCAGCAACACCTGGAACCCGTCCTGGGTCGTCGCCGAGGTCCTCGCCCACGCCCTGCGCCTGCGCGCCGACCGGCCGGCGCGCCGCCCTCACTAGCCCGGGGGAGTGGGCCAGCGCCGAGGGGACGTCGGGCGTCGTTCCCGCGTCGCGCGTGGCGTGATGATCTTCCCGAGGCGGGTACCCCCGAACCCGAACGGTGCGGTGGCGTCCTGCCGCGACGGGCGGACGAGGGAGCGTGACAGTGGACTGGCAGCTTGGCGAGGAGTTCGAGACGCCCGAGGGGACCATCCGGTGGTCGGTGCTCGGCGGCGGGGAGCCGATGGTGCTGGTGCACGGCACCCCGTACTCGTCGTTCCTGTGGCGGGACATCGCACCGGCGCTCGCCCTCCGCCGCCGGGTCTTCGTCTTCGACCACCTCGGGTTCGGTCAGTCGGACCAGCGCGAGGGCCAGGACCTGAGCCTCGCGGCCCATGCGCGGCACCTCACCCGCCTCCTCGAACACTGGGGACTTCCCCGGCCCAGCGTGGTCGCCCACGATATCGGCGGAGCGGTGGCGCTGCGCGCGCTGCTCCTGGAGGGGGCGAGCTACGCGGACCTGACGCTCCTCGACGCCGTGAGTGGTGGTGAATGGGAGCGGGGGCTCTTCCGGCTGATCCTCCGGCACGCGGACGTCTTCGGCGACCTCCCGGCCTACGCTCACGAGGCGCTGGTGGCCAGCCACCTGCGCAACGCCACGCACGTCGGCTTCCGCCCCGGGGTCCTCGAGGCGTTCCTGGCGCCCTGGCGGGGCGCGGCGGGGCAGGCCGCGTTTTACCGCCAGTACAGCCAGATCAGGGAGGCCGACACGGTCGGCTACGAGCACCTGCTGGGTGACATCACGATTCCCGTGCGCCTGGTCTGGGGCCGGGAGGACCGCATCCTCCCGCCGCGGTACGCCGAATGGCTGCACGAGCGCGTGCCCCGCGCCGAGCTGCACTGGATCGACGACGCGGGCCACCTGCTGCAGGAGGACGCGCCCGCCCGGCTGATGGCCCACCTCACCGCGGACCTCCCGCCGGGCGACACGCCCTAGTCACGCCCCCTACAGGCCCAGGCGGGCCGGCTGGGGGCGGTGGATGCCGGCCGGGCGGTAGCCGAGGGCGTCGGACAGGCCCAGGTGGTCGGCGAGCAGCCAGGCGATGGTCAGCCACATCTCCGTGCCCTGCAGGCCGGGTTCGTGCTTCGCCCCGGCGCCGGGCGAGAGGGCGAAGCTGAAGCCCGCGCCGTCCCGCCAGCCGCCGAGCAGCCGGTCCAGCTGCCGTTCGGCCCACTCCCGTCCCTCGTCCAGCCGGTGCCGGGTCTGCCGGGCGCACAGCCACAGCGGGTGGATGACGTCCAGCACGTTGCAGGCGTTGCCCCGGTCCGCGCCGAAGAACGCCGGGTCGGCGCTGTGCGTCAGGACGGTGTCCACCGCCCGCTCGGGGTACGGCAGGGGCAGCCCGAACTGCGCGAACGTGCCCCGGGACAGCCGGTAGAGGCCGTTGACCGGTTGCAGCCAGCGGTCCTTCGGCCCTGGCCGGCCCCACAGGCCGTGCCACGGATCGGCGTGGGTCAGCAGCCAGCCGAACAGGGTGTCGGCGGCCGGCGCGCGCAGCCCGAAGTCCTCCAGGTTGAGCAGCACCGCCGTGCCGATGCCGTCCACCCAGTGTCCGGAGCGCCACGCCTGCCGCTCCCAGGGCAGCGCGTCCAGCCGGGCGGTGAGCTGTTCCGCCGTCAGCTCGTGCACCGCGCGCACCGGGTGCGCGAGGCCGGAGCCCAGCAGCCGCAGGGCGTAGCCGGCGCAGAGGATGTGGTACATCGCGTCGTCGTCGTCCAGCGTCGGCGGTCCCGCGCCGTGCTCGGGCAGCAGCCCGGTCCTCTCGTCCTGCAGCCCGCGCAGCCGGGCGGTGAGGTCGTCGGCGGCGACGCCGGGCGGCGGTCCTTCGAGCAGCAGCGCGGCGATCTCGACGGCGTCGCAGTCCGCCCGCACGGTGCGCGGGGCGCCGGGCCGGTCCGTGTACCAGGCGGGGCCGCCGTCGGGGTCCCGGACCAGGCAGCGGGCCAGCACGTCGGGCGCCTGCTCCCGAGCCCGCGCCGCGAAGCGCGCCAGCCGGGCGGCCAGATCCTCGTCGGGCGGCGACGCCGACGCCGGCGCCGCGGACCGGTCGGGGCCCGGGGCCCCGCCGGCCGCGCGCGCCGGGTCCCGGCGGTCGCGCAGCCGGCGGGCCGGGTTGCCCGCGGCGACCGACCAGTCCGGCAGATCCCGGGTGACCACCGCGCCCGCGCCGATGACGCAGTGGTCGCCTATGGTCACGCCGTCGAGCACGACGACGTGCGAGCCGATCCACACGTCGTCGCCGATCTCGATGCCCCGCGAGGTGTGCGGCTGCTTGTACACCGGCCGGTCGGGCGCGATGGAGTGGTTGAAGCCGAGCAGGGAGCTGTGCGCGCCGATGCGGACGCCGTCGCCCATGGCGACCCGGCCGCGGACGACGGCGAACGGGTTGATCGTGCAGTCGCGGCCCGTCGTCACCTCGTGGGTGACGTAGGCGTGGGCGGCGATGTAGGAGCGCCGTCCCATCCGCAGCCGTTCGGTGTCGATCCCGGCCCACGGTGACACGAACGTGTCCTCCGCGAGTTCCGTCTCGCCGCCGTGTTCCGCGAGCCGCTCGACGAGCCGCCGCTGCCAGGCCTCCTGCGAGGCGCGCTCCTCGTCGGTGGCGGAGCCGAAGTACAGCCAGGGGCAGTAGTCGTGACGCCCCGGCGTGTGGTCCGTCGAGGTCATCGAGCCCCGGCCTCCCCGGCTGTCTGACCGGCCCGTACCACGTTCTCCAGCGCCAGCCCCTCGACGTGCGCCAGCCGGTCCGCCTCGGTCAGCTCGCCGAAGGCGCAGTCGGCCAGCGTCAGATCGCGGATGGGGGCGTGCGGGTAGCCCTGGGCGAGGACGGCGCGGCGGGCCCGGCCCACGGTGGCGTTGCGGACGCCGATCTTCGTCACCCGGGGCGGATATCCGCCGGTGTCGCCCTCACCGCGGTAGAAGTCACAGGTCACGAACTCCTTGGTGAGGTGGGTGACGGTCAGGTCGTCCAGCTGGATGTTCTCGGCGAAGCCGCCGCGCACCGAGTTGGTCTTGATGTACAGGCCGAAGTAGAGGCCGGGGCCGCCGATCCGGCAGCGGCGGGCGAAGACGTTGCGGATGCCGCCGGTCATGTCGCTGCCGAGGGTGATGGCGCCGTAGCGGTGCCGCATCTCGCAGTCCTCGATGAGGATGTTCTCGCTGGGCACGTTCACCCGGCGGCCGTCGGCCTCCCGACCGGACTTGATGGCGATGCAGTCGTCGCCCGCGTTGAAGGTGCAGCCGCGGATGACGACGTCCCGGCAGGACTCCGGATCGCAGCCGTCGTTGTTGGGGCCGATGCTGTCCACGGTGACGTTCTGGACGAGGACGTTCTCGCAGAGCACCGGGTGCATGACCCACATGGGGGAGCGGACGAAGGTGACGCCCTCGATGAACACGTTCCGGCAGTCGTACGTCTCCAGGAAGTTGGGGCGGAAGTGCCGGCCGGTGGCGTAGACCCGCTGTTCGACGGGGTCGCCGCGCTCGGCCTGCCGCCACAGGTCCGGCCAGTCGTCCTCCTGTTGGGGCATGCCGGGCCGCCAGCCGAACTCCTCCTGCCCCGACCAGGTCCACCAGTGGGTCTCGTCGGCCCGGCCGTCCAGCACGCCCTCGCCGGTGACCGCGATGTCGCGCTCGCCGTGGGCGTAGACGAGGGGGGAGTAGCCGTAGGTCTCCACGCCCTGGAAACGGGTCAGCACGGGCGGCAGGTAGGCGGCCGGGTCCCGGCTGAAGGCGAGGGTGGCGCCGGCCGCCAGGTGCAGGTCGACGCCCGAGCGCAGCCGGATGGCGCCGGTGGCGTACCGGCCGGGCGGAACGGTGACGTGGCCGCCGCCCGCCGCGGCGCAGTTCTCGATGGCGGCCCGGATGGCGGCGGTGCAGTCGGTGCGGCCGTCACCCACCGCGCCGTGCGCGGTGATCGGGAACTCCCGGTCGGGGAACCGCGGCGGCCGCACCCGCGCGGCGATGGCGTCGGCCTGCCGCCGGGCGACGTCCGCGGCGGCAGGCCGGGCTTCCGGGGTCCCCGGGGATGGCTGGGACGTGCTCACGTGCTGCTCCCGACGTCCTCGACCGGCTCGCCGTTGATGGTGACCTGGCGCAGTTCCAGGCCCTCCACGTTGACGGTGGAGTGCCCCTCCGTGATGCCGTCGAAGGCGCAGTCGCGCAGCCGGACGTCGCGGATCGGGTTGGCGTCGTTGCCGAGCAGGTTCCAGGCGAGCTGCCCCGACTGGGCGGTGAGGCCGTGCACGGAGATGCCGTGCACGTCCGGGTAGTAGTCGCCGGTGTCGATGTTCTCGTAGTTCAGCGCGACCTCGATCACCGCGTCGCCGACCGTGCCCACCGTGATGTCGGTGAAGACGATGTCGGTGATGTAGCCGCCGCGGTTCGGGTTCGACTTCAGCCGCAACGCCCGGTCCAGCTGCGGGCTGTCCATCTGGCAGTCCCGGGCCAGGATGTTGCTGACCCCGCCGGTCATCTCGCTGCCGATGGTGACGCCGCCGTGGCCGTCCTGCATCCGGCAGCCCTCCACCAGCGCGCTGTGGCAGGGCTCGTCGACCCGGCGGCCGTCGGCGTCCCGCCCGGCCTTGAAGGCGATGCAGTCGTCGCCGGTGTTGAACACGCAGTCCTTGATCAGGACGTAGGCGCAGGACTCGGGGTTGCAGCCGTCGTTGTTCGGGCCGTTGGGGCTCTCCACGGTGACGCCGCGGACGGTGACGTTCCGGCAGAGCACCGGGTGGATGTTCCACATCGGCGAGTCCTTGACGGTCACGCCCTCGATCAGCACGTCCCGGCACTCGTAGAACTGGATCATGTTCGGGCGCAGGTGGTGGCCCTCGCCGAAGACCCGCTCCTCGACGGGCACGCCCTGCTCGGCCCAGGCGCGGAGCGCGACCTTCTCCGGGTTCTCCGGCGACGGGCCGCCGTCCACGCCCCTGGTCCAGTCCCACCAGTGGGTGTCGTCGGCGTTCCCGTCGATGACGCCGCTGCCGGTGAGCGCGATGTTCCGGCAGCCGTAGGCGTAGACGAAGGGGGAGTAGTTGTAGCACTCCATGCCCTCGAAGCGGGTGTAGACGGCCGGCAGGTACGCGGCCGGGTCCTGGCTGAAGCTCAGCGTGGCGCCGGCCTCCAGGTGCAGGTCGATCCGGTCGCGCAGGTGCACCGCGCCGGTCAGGTACGTGCCGGCCGGCACCACCACGTGGCCGCCGCCGGCCGCGGCGCAGTCCTCGATGGCGTCCCGGATCGCCGCGGTGCAGTCGGTGGTGCCGTCGCCCACGGCGCCGTAGTCGGTGACGCGCACCGTGCGGTCGGGGAACCGGGGCTCGCGGATCCCGGCCAGGATGCCGGCGGCCTGCGCGTCGGACGGCCGCCGCCCGGTCACGGCGGTGGCGGCGGTCGTCGCAGCCGTCGCAGCCGTCGTGGCGGTCGCGCCGGAGGTGCCGGTGGCGGCGCCCGCGCCGCCGGCGCCGAGGACGAGCGCCGCGGTGCTGCCGGCGCCGAGCACGAACGCCCGCCGGCCCGGGCCGGTTCCGGCGTCCCCGCCGGCGGGTCCGCGGCTCACCACGACCACTCCCGGGTGGGGACGTGGAGCGTGTGGCTGCGCTCGGGTGCCTTCTCTTCCAGCGTGCGGGGACTGTACATCGGCCGCGACCTGCCTTCTGGTTCGATGCCCGTGACGTCGTCGCCGCGCCACCGGGTGCGGAACACCCGGCCGGCCGCGGTCTCGTCGGTGAGTGACTCCACCACGGGGAACGTGACGGTGATGCGCTCGCCCGCCCGGGGGCGGTCGAGCAGGAGATAGCCGTCGGGCGCCCACAGGCCGGGATCGCGGCCGGAGGCGGTGACGGCGGGTTCGGAGACCGGGTGCCGGACGACCGAAACGTGGGCGTAGCCGGCCCACGGCGGTATCCGCAGCCGCAACTGGCGGCAGTCGGCGCGAACGTCCAGGTCCACCCGGCCCTCGTACGGCAGGTGGCTGAGGACGTCGACGAACGCGCTGCCGCGGTTGAGCAGCAGGTTGACCCGGACGAGCTGTTCGTCGCCGGTGACCACGGCGTTCCAGCCGGTGAAGAGGCCGCGCACCCCGGAGCCGACGCAGCAGGCCTGCACGTCGCTGGTGTGGCCGCGGCCCAACACCACGTCGGAGACGTAGTCGTTGGGCGCGCCGTAGCCGGCGAAGGCGCCGCGCACCCGCTCCCCGACCCGGTGGTGGGTGACCCACCCGGGGGTGTCGAGCGAGCGGTCGGGCGCCGAGCGGACCCATTCGGTGTCGGCGAGTTGGGAGGCGGTGAGGTGGTTGCGGAGGAACCGCTCGACGACGGTCCAGTACTCGGTGTACCCGGCGCGGGCCAGGGTGGTGCCGATGCCGATGAGGTCCACCAGCGAGCAGGTCTCGTGCTCGAAGCGCTGCCCCGCCAGGTCGCCCGGGGTCCAGCCGAAGGCGGTGGCCTGGGTCAGCGCCCACTCGAACGGCTTCCGGACGAACTCGGTCAGCGCGTGGTCGCCGGTGAACACCCCGTACCTGGCGATGCCGTCCAGGGTGCCGAGCCGGGTGTGGAAGTGGCCGCTGCGGTAGGCCAGCGCGTCGTTGAAGCTGCCGTCCGGCAGGTACACCCCGCTGCGTTCGGTGATCAGCCGGGTGAACCAGCCGCACAGCTCCAGGGCGTCCTCGTTGCCCGTGGCCTGGTGGTAGCGCAGCAGCGGCATGATGTACCGGCCGCAGAACGAGGCGGGGTCGGGGGCCAGCCGCAGGTGGATCGCGTTCGCCGAGGGCCAGCCGTTCGGCGTGTACTCGGACGCGGGGTAGTACCACGCGTCGCGCTCCTTGACGGCGATCCGCTTGAGCGCCGCGACCAGCCGGTCGGCGGCGGCCCGCACGTGCTCGTCGCCGCTGTCGACGTACCAGGTGGTGAGCGCGAGCAGGGTGGCGCGCTGGTCGATGAGGTTGGCGTTGGGCTCCCAGTGACCCCTGGGGTGGGTGCGCCGGTAGCTCAGACCGTCCTCGGCCAGCAGCGCGAGCAGGGTGGACTTGTAGCGCTCCTCGGTCTCGTGCCACCAGTGCTCGCCGGACATCTGCCGCGCGAGCAGGCAGGCGTCGGTGAGCCGGCCGTGGCTGGAGCCGTAGTCGTAGTCGCCGTGGTGGAGCGAGGCGGGCTCGGCGAGCAGGTTGGCGCTGAAGAACGGGATGCCGTCGAGGTCCGGGTCCTCAAGCCCGGTGACCGCGTTCATCGCCTGTTCCGCGCGTTCCTCCAACAGCAACGTGGCCGGAATGCTGGGCATGGTGCGTCACACCGCCTCAATGTTCGAACGAACACGAATCCCGGCAAGGCTAGGAGCGCCCGCAGGCACCGTCAAGGAGCGGTGGTACCTGGATAGATATTCAAGTGTCCGGGTTCGTCCCACGGTTGACGAGGGGCGAGGCCGGCCCTACCGTCTGTTCATTCGCACATTCCGGTGTGCGTCACCTGGTATGCGCCAACAACGCCCGCGTCGGGCGCGGAGCGGAGGACGGATGAGGGCGGCCGTGCTGCGAGGGGTCGGGCGGATCGGCGTCGAGGAGGTCGCCGAGCCGGTGCCCGGGCCCGGGGAGGCGCTCGTCGAGATGCGGGCGGTCGGCCTCTGCGGCTCCGACCTCGCGGCCTTCCACGGGCGTCATCCGTTCCGCAGCGCGCCGGTGGTGCTGGGGCACGAGGGCGCCGGGCGGGTGGCCCGCGCCGCCGCCGGCGGTCGGTACGGGGACGGGCGACGGGTGGCGATCATGCCGCTGCTGTCCTGCTGGGAGTGCCCGCGCTGCGAGTCGGGGCTGGCCCATCTGTGCGCCCACCGGCGGGTGCCGGGAGCCGGCTGGGAGGGGATGCTCGGCGGCTACGTGCCGGTGCCCGAGCGGGCGCTGTTCCCGCTCGCGGAGCGTCTTTCCTGGGGCGAGGGCGCCCTGATCGAACCGGCCGCGGTGGCCTTCCACACCGCGCGCACGGCGTCCGTCGGCCCGGGACAGCGGGTCGCGGTGCTGGGCGCGGGGCCCATCGGCGCGCTGGTCGCCGCGGTCTGCCGGCAACAGCACCACATCGCGGACCTGGTGGTCAGCGATCTGCGCGAACAACGTCTGGCGGTGGCCCGCGGGATGGCGGGCTGCCACACGATCGACGCCGGGCGCGAGGAGGTGGTCGCGGCCGGCCTCGCCCGGTGCGGGGCGGACGGCGCGGACGGTTTCGACGTCGTCGTGGTCGCGTCCGGCCACCCCTCCTGCCTCGACGAGGCGCTGGCGCTCTGCCGGCCGCGGGGCACGGTGGTGCTGCTGCCGATGTTCGGCGCGCCGGTGGCCGCCGACCTCAACCCCGTGGTGCTGCGGGAGATCGTGGTGCGCGGCGCCACGGTGTACACCCCCGACGACTTCCGGGCGGCCGCCGCGGCGGTCAACGACGGAACGCTGGACGTGCGGCCGCTGCTGGACGGCGAGCCGCTGCCGTTGGCGGAGACCCAGGCCGCGTTCGAGGATCTGGCGCGGGGCGCGGGGTCGATGAAGATCCTTGTCGACCCGGCCCAGTGAGTAGCACCAGCGAGCGGCGGAGTGGGCGGCGGAGCGAGCGGCCGAGTGGGCGGCGGAATGAGGAGGCGGCGGGCATGACGCACACCGCGAGCGGCGGGCCGGCGGACACGGTCCTGGTCACGTACGACATCGCGAGCTACCTGCCGCCGGAGCGGGCGGCCGAGGTGCTGGCCAACGAGCAGTCCACCGGCACCTTCGTCCGGGTGCCCGGCGAGACCGAGGAACTGCGGAACGGGTTCGCCGCCACCGTCGTCGCGGTCGAGGAGCGCCCCGACGAGCCCGCGGCGCCGCCGCTGCCCGGGGCCGCCCGGCCGGCCGGCGGCCCCGCCCACCCGCACCGGGCGACCGTGCGGCTCGCCTTCCCGCTGGCCAACTTCGGCCCCTCGCTGCCCAACCTGCTCGCCGCCGTGGCCGGGAACCTCTTCGAACTGCGGGAGCTCGCCGCCGTGCGGCTGACCGGCCTCGAACTGCCGCCCGCGTTCGCGGAGCGCTATCCGGGACCGCGGTTCGGCGTCGCCGGCACCCGGCGGCTGGCCGGGCGTCCCGAGGGCGTGCTGATCGGGACCATCGTCAAGCCGGGCGTCGGCCTGACGCTGGACGCGCTGCGCCTCATGGTCAGGGAACTGGCCGAGGCGGGCATCGACTTCATCAAGGACGACGAGCTCAACGGCGACCCGCCGCACGCGCCGCTGCGCGACCGGGTGGCCGTGGTGACCGACGAGCTGGAGCGGGTGTTCGAGCGCACCGGGCACCGGCCGATGTACGCGTTCAACATCACCGACGACATCGGTCGCATGCTCGACAACCACGACCGGGTGGCCGAGGCCGGGGGCCGCTGCGTCATGGTCTGCGTGCAGACCGTCGGCCTGGCCGCCGTCGCGCATCTCCGGGAGCACGCGACCCTGCCGATCCACGGTCACCGCGCCATGAGCGGCGCGCTGTTCCGCTCCCCGCACATCGGCCTCAGCGCCCCGGTGTTCAGCACGCTGGCCCGGCTCGCCGGCGTGGACCAGCTGCACGCCGGCGGTATCAGGAGCAAGTTCTACGAGAGCGACGACGACGTGCTGGCCACCGTCGAGGCCGTCCGCCGGCCGTTCCCCGAGGGCTTCCCCGGCGGCTACCCGACGCTGCCCGTGCTCTCCTCTGGACAGTGGGCGGGCACCGCCCACCCGGCCTACGAACTGATCGGCAGCACCGACCTGCTGGTGCTCGCCGGCGGCGGCATCCACGCCCATCCGGACGGGGCCGGGGCGGGCGTCGCGGCCATGCGCGCGGCCTGGGCCGGCGCCGTGCGCGGCGAGTCGCTGGAGCGGTGCGCCGCCGACAGCCGGCCGCTGCGCCGGGCGTTGGAGACCTTCGGGGCACGCCGTGGCTGAGGCCGCCGCCCGCCGGCTGGCCGCCGGCTTCTACGGCGACGACGTCACCGGCTCCACGGACGCCCTGGCGCAGTACCACCGCGCCGGGCTCCGCGGCCTGCTGCTCTTCGACCGCCCGGACCCCGGCGAACTGGCCGCGCTGGCCGGCGCGTACGACGTGGTCGGCGTGGCCGGGGTGGCCCGCTCGCTGCCCACCGAGCGGATGGCCGAGGAGGTCGAACCGGTGCTGGCCGCGCTGCGGGCGGCCGGGCCGCGCGTGGTGCAGTACAAGATGTGCTCCACCGCGGACTCCTCGCCGCGGGTCGGCAGCCTGGGCCGGGCGATCGAGATCGGCCGCGCGGTGTTCGGCCCGGCGCCGGTGCCGGTGCTCGCCGCGCAGCCGGAGTTCGGCCGCTACACCGCGTTCGGCCACCACTTCGCCGCGGACGGCGGCACGGTGTACCGGCTGGACCGGCAGCCCACCATGTCCCGGCATCCGGTGACGCCGATGACCGAGGCGGACCTGCGGGTGCATCTCGGACGGCAGACCGCGTTGCCGGTCGGCTCGCTGGACCTCACGGCGTACGAGCTGCCCGCCGCCGAGGCGCACCGCCGCTATCGAGGGCTGCTGACCGACGGCGACTGGGGCGCGGTGGTCCTCGACGCCGTGACGGACGCTCATCTGCGGTGCGCGGCCGAACTGATCCTGGCCGGCGGCGACCAGGTGTACGCCCTCGGCTCCGGCGGCCTGAGCCACGGCCTCGCGAGAGCCCTGGCGGAGCACTTGCCGGACGCGCCCCCGCGAGCCGGCGTGCCCCGGCCGGACACATCCCGGCCCGGCGCCCCGCCGCCGGACCAGGGTTGGTCCGGCGACGCCGGGTCGTCCGATGTGCCCGGGCCGGCGTCCTCGGTCGCTCGGTCGGAGGCGTCCGGCCCCGCGTGGTCCGCCGGCACCCCGCCGGACGGCTCCTGGTCCGGTGGCGCGCCGCCGTCGGATGTGCCCGGACCCGACGATCTCCCGTCCCGGGCGGCCCCGCCGGAGGCGCACCCGCGAGGCGGCCCGACCTCCGGCGTTACGGGGCCGGACGGGACTCGGGCCGTCGGACCCGGGCCGGAGGGAACGCTGCGGGACTCCGCCCGGGGCGGCGGCGCGCGGCCCGCCGCGTTTCGGGGCGCCCGCACGTCCCGTGGCGGAGGGCCGGACGCCGGTCTCCCCCCGGCAAGGGGCCCCGTGCTCGTCGTGTCGGGGAGCTGCGCGCCGCGGACCGCGGCGCAGATCCGGTGGGCGCTGGACCACGGCTGGGGCGGGGTGGCCGTGGATCCGGACGCGGCCGACGCCGGCTCGCCCGCGGCGCTGGACCGGCTCAGGGACGCCACACTCCGGGCGCTGGCCGCCGCGCCCGGCGCCGTCGTCTACACCGCGCTCGGGCCGGCGACCCGCGCCAACTCCCACGCCAACCCCCTCGCCGCCGTCGGCGCGGCGCTCGCGCACGCCGTCGCCGAGGCGGTCGCCCACGCCGGCGTGCGCCGGGTGGTCGTCGCCGGCGGCGACACCGCGGGGCAGGTGGTGCGCGCGCTCGGCGCCAGGACCGCCGAGATCGTCGCCCTGCTCGGCCCCGGCACGGCCCTGTGTCGGCTGGGTGCGCCGCACGGGCCGCTGGACGGCGTGCAGATACTGCTCAAGGGCGGACAGGCCGGCGACGTCGACCTGTTCCCCCGGGTCAGGGGCGGTGCCGGAGGCGAGCCGCGCGGCCACCGGCACGCAGGCGCGAGATGAGCGGAGCGGTCATGGGAAAGAGCGGACAGGCGCGCAGGGACGTCATCCTGCGGATGCTGGGCGAGAGCGAGCGCCTGGAGGTCGCGGAGCTGACGCGGCACCTCGGCGTCTCCGGCATGACGATCCGCCGTGACCTCGACGAACTGCAGCAGGACGGCGTGCTGCGCCGGGTGCACGGCGGGGCGGTGCGCCGGGAGCGCTCGCCGTTCGAGATCCGCCGGGTGGCCAGGGCGGAGGAGAAGCGCCGGATCGCCGCCCGCGCCGCCGCACTCGTGGCGGACGGCGACAGCGTCGGCATCGACACCGGCACCACCGCGCACAGCGTGGCCCGCGCGCTGCGCGGCAAGCGGGACCTCGTGGTGGTCACCAACTCCATCCACGCGGCGGGCGAGTTCCAGGGCCCCGCCCAGGGCACCCCGGGCGCCTCGGCCAAGGTGCTGCTGGCCGGCGGGGTGATCGCCCCCGACATGTGCCTGGTGGGCGCGCTGGCCGTGGAGACCATCCGCCGGCTGCACGTCAACAAGCTCGTGCTGGGCTGCGGCGGGCTGACCGCCGAACGCGGCTTCACCTACTTCGACATCGAGGAGGCCGAGGTCCGCCGCGCCCTGCTGGACATCGCCGAGTCGGTGATCGTCGTCATGGACCACACCAAGTTCGGGCGCACGGAGACGATCTCCGTCGCCCGCCTGGAGCAGGTGGACGTGGTGGTCACGGACGCCGAGCCCCCGCCGCCGTACCCCCGGCTGTGCCGCGACAGCGGCGTCGAGCTGGTGATCGCGTGACAACCCCCAAACAGGAGAGCTGACATGGCAGTGGCCCTCTCGGCCCCCACCCATCTGAGGACCGGCTATCTGACCGACCCCCTCGGCATCGACAGCGAACGTCCCGACCTGTCCTGGCGCCCCGCCGGCGGGGCCCAGCGCGCCTACCAGGTGCAGGTGGCGAGCGGCCCGGACCGCTTGGCCGCGGGCGATGCCGACCTGTGGGACAGCGGCCGGGTGGCGGGGGAGCGCGGCGTCGCGGTGGAGTACGCGGGCAAGCCGCTGGGCTCCGCGCGCCGCGCCTGCTGGCGGGTCCGGGTGTGGGAGGACGGCGACGCGCCCTCGGCGTGGAGCGAGACGGCCAGCTGGGAGACGGGCCTGCTGGAACCCGCCGACTGGGCCGGCGCGCGCTGGGTGACCGCCCCGGAGTGGGCGCCCGGCACGACCGAGGAGCACGACCCGGACCGGGCCATGCCGCTGCTGGCCCGGGACCTCGACCTGGCGGGGCCGGTCCGCAGCGCCCGGCTGTACGCCACCGCGCTCGGCGTCTACGTGCCCACCGTCAACGGCCGCCGGATCGCCGCCGCCGAGCTCGAACCCGGCTACACCGTCTACGACAAGCGGCTGCTGTACGCCACCTACGACGTCACCGACGCGCTGCGGGCCGGCGCCAACACCGTCGGCTTCCAGCTCGCCGGCGGCATCGCGCACGTCCCCGACGTGAAGGGCCGCTACCAGAAGCTGCGCATCAGCTTCGGCCTGCCTAGGCTGCTCGCCGTGCTCCGGGTGGAGACGGACGACGGCGCCACCACCACCGTGGTCACCGACGAGCACTGGCGCACGGCGCCGGGTCCGGTCACCCTCTCCGACTGGTTCGGCGGCGAGGAGTACGACGCCCGGCGTGAGCGGCCGGGCTGGGACACGCCGGACGCGGACCTCACCGCCGCCGGCTGGCGTCCCGCGGTGGTCGCCCCCGCCCCGGCCCCCGACGTCGCGCTGAGCGCCCGCGCCCACCCGCCGATCGAGGTGGTCGACGAGCTCGCCGCCGTCTCCGTCACCGAGCCGCAGCCCGGCGTCTTCGTCGTCGACTTCGGCGTCAACATCGCGGGCCGCCCGCGGCTGCGGGTCGCCGGACCCGCCGGCAGCACCGTGCTGCTCCGCCCCGCCGAACTGCTGCAGGACGACGGGACCGTCAACCAGCGCTTCACCGGCCGCCCCTGCTTCGACGCGTACACGCTGCGCGGCGGCGATCCGGAGACGCCCGAGGACTGGTACCCGAGCACCGTCTACCACGGCTTCCGCTACGTCCAGGTCGAGGGCCTGCCCGGGCCCTGCGCCGCCGACACCGTGCGCGCCGAGGTGCTGCGCGCCGCCAACCCGCCCGCGGGCGGCTTCCGGTGCTCCGACGAGCTGCTCAACGGCATCCACACCATCACCGAACGGGCCGTGCAGGGCAACATGTACAGCGTCCTGACGGACTGTCCGCACCGGGAGAAGCTCGGCTGGCTGGAGGAGGTCCACCTGGTCTTCCCGGCCGTCGCCAACAACTACGACGTGGCCGCGTACTACCGCAAGCTGGTGCGCGACATGGCCGACCAGCAGACCGAGACGGGCCTGGTGCCCAGCACCGCGCCCGAGTACAAGGTCTTCGAGGACAAGTTCCGCGACGACCCGAACTGGGGCGGCGCCCTCGTCCTGGCGCCCTGGTACTGCTACCGCGCCTACGGTGACACCGCGACGCTCCGCGCGTTCTACCCGGCCATGCTGCGCTACCTGGCCCATCTCGACGCGCGGGCCGAGGGCGACCTGCTGCACCACGGGCTCGGCGACTGGATCGCGTTCGACGACTCCACCCCCAAGGCCGTCACCGCCAGCTACGCCTACCACCGGATCGCCGCCACGCTCAGCCGCATCGCCGCCGTCATCGGCGAGGACGCCGACGCCCGGGCGCACGCCGCGCTCGCCGACCGGATCGCCCGCGCCTTCCAGACCGCCTTCTTCGACGCCGCCGGGCACACCTACGCCACCGGCAGCCAGGCCGCGGACGCCCTGGCGCTGGAGATGGGCGTCGTCCCCGAGGCCGAACGGGACGCCGTGCTCGGCCACCTCGTCGCCGCCATCCGGGCCGCGGACAACCACGTCACGGTCGGCGAGATCGCGCTGCCGTCGCTGCTCCGGATGCTCTCCGAGCACGGGCGCGACGACGTCGTGTACGACCTGGTCAGCCGCACGGACAGCCCCAGCTACGGCTACCAGGTCACGCACGGCGCGACCGCGCTCACCGAACGCTGGGACGGCCCCACCCGCGGCTCCTCGCAGAACCACTTCATGCTCGGGGCGATCGAGGAGTGGTTCACGGCCTCGCTCGCCGGCATCCGCCAGGCCGAGGACTCGGTCGCGTTCGAACGGATCGTCATCCGGCCGACCCCGGTCGGCGACCTGACCCACGCCGAGGCCTGGTACGACACCCCGCGCGGTCGGGTCGGCAGCGCTTGGCGGCGCCCGGCGGCCGGCGGCCTCACCCTCGAGGTCACCGTGCCGCCGGGCCGGCCCGCCCGGGTCGAGCTGCCGCTGCCGGACGGCTGGTCCGAGCCGGCCGCGCCGCCGGCTCCCGCCGGGGCACGGTCGCTCGGCGTGGTGGACGGGCCCGGCGGCATGCGCGCCGTCTACGAGGCCGAGCCCGGCACCCGGCGGTTCAGTGTCCCGGCGTGACCGGGAAGTAGACCGCGTAGCTCTCGTCCTCGACCTCGTGGAGCGGCACGAAGCGCAGCCCGCGGTCCTGGCCGCGGGCCCGCCAGGAGCCGCGCCAGGCGAACGGGTCGCGCTCCTCGTCGGGCACCAGCAGCGTCTCCGGGCGGGCGGGGTCGCCGACCAGCCGGCGCTCCTCGTCGCACAGGCCGGCCAGCACCACGGGCCCGTCGACGAAGGCCACCGCCTCGGGCCGGTCGGGCAGCGGAACGGCGCGCAGCGCGCGGGGCAGTTCGAGCCGTACGGCGTCGTCCCGCCACGCCCGGCGCACGGTCACCCGCCGGGCGCCGGGCGGCACCGGCCGCGGCGCGCCGTTCACGGTCAGGGTCACCGGCCCGCTCACCCACTCCGGTATCCGCAGCGCCAGGTCGAACTCGACGGGCGTCGCGGCCCGCACGGTCAGCTCGATCGCCCACCGGTCGGGACGGGAGCGCGCGCCGCGTTCGCCGGCCGCCGCGATGTGCGTGCCCACCTCCGGGTCGGGGCGCTGGGTGAGCTCCACCTCGGTCCCGTCCGCGTCCCACCGGGCGGTGGACGGGATGTACTGGGCGACCGTCACGCCGCCGTCCCGGTCGCGGTAGTACGCGTAGGCGTTGTGCAGCGTGTGGGCCTGCACCATCGTCCCGTAGCAGCACCAGAAGGAGTCGGTCGCGGTGCCCCACTTCTTCGTCGCGCCCGGGCGCAGCGGCAGGTAGTACGCGGCCATGCCGGTGCGCGGATGCTGCTGCGCGAGCACGCCGTTGTAGAGGTTGAGCTCCAGGTAGTCCGCGTACTCCGGCTCACCGGTCCAGCGCAGCAGCACGTCGGCCAGCCGCATCATGTTGTGGACGGCGCAGTGCTCCTGGGTGTTCAGGCCCAGGCGGGCGGCGAACTCGTGCGGCGGGGTCCACACCTCGTTGCTGGTCTGCCCGCCGGTGGCGAAGTGCCCCCGGTCGGTCACCGCGCACCGCCAGTACGCCTCCACCACGTTCCGCCAGCGCCGCTCCCCGGTGACCTCGTACGCGCGGGCCGCGCCCAGCGCCTCCGGGATGGTGGTGTTGGCGTGCCGGTTGGTCAGCGGGTCCTCGCCCGCCAGCAGCGGGTCGAACAGCCGGGGCCGGTCGTAGCGGTGCACCAGCTCCAGATGCTCCTGCTCGCCGGTGAGGCCGTAGAGATCGGCCCACACCTCCAGCATGCCGCCGGTCTCGACGTCGAGGATGTCGTCGAGCTCGGCGCGGGAGAACCCGCCGGTCCACCGGTGGAACCAGCCGGCCGCGCGCACCGCCGTCTCCAGCGCCGTGTCGCTGCCCAGGTACCGGTGCGCGTCGAGGAGTCCCATCAGCGTCTTGTGCACGGTGTAGTGCGGCGCCCAGACGGCCTTGCCGGCGGCGATGCGGTGCAGGTACTTCTCCGGGATCGAGAACACCCAGCCGCCGCCGTTCTCCCGCTGGAGCCCGGCGAGTCGGGCCACGACGCCCTCCGCCCTGACCCGCAGCTCGGGGTCCCCGGTGGTGGCGACGATCCGGGCCGCCGCGGACAGCCAGTGGCCCAGGAAGTGCCCGCGCAGCTGCGAGTCGAGCGCCTCCCAGCCGCGGTGCCGGGACCCTGGTTCGGCGGGGGCGCCGGGCGCGAAGATCCCGGCCTCGTGGACGAAGCTGCGCAGCAGCTGCCCGGAGCCGAGGCTCGTCAGGTAGCCGCGCACCAGGCCGAACCGCTGGTGGAACGGGTTCGGCAGCTCGGTGTAGTCGATCCGGCCCAGGCCGGGCAGCAGGCGGACGCGGTCGGCGGGGAACGCCGTGAGTTCGGGTTCGGTAGGCGGTTGCATCGCATCAGCAAGGCCGCCGCGACCTTCGTCTGTCAATACCTTTTCACCATGTTTATCAGTGTTTGTCATGCTGCTTGTCCTGCTGTTTGTCCCGCTGTTCCTGGGGAGATGTGATGGCGCGCTACTACGAGGACCTCGTCCCCGGCACCGGACTGTGCCCGCCCCGCGCGGCGTTCGCCTCCGACGCCGGGCGGCTGAGCCTGTCCGGCACCTGGCTGTTCCGGCTGTCCGAGCGCGCGGACGCGCCGCTGGACTTCCTGGGCCCGGAGGCGCCCGGCGCCGGCTTCTCCGAACTCCCGGTGCCGTCGCACTGGGTGCTGCACGGCCACGGCACGCCCCGCTACACCAACACCGCCTATCCGTTCCCCATCGACCCGCCGCACGTGCCGGACGACAACCCGACGGGCGACCACCGGCTCGCCTTCGAACTGCCCGCCGGCTGGCGGTCCGCCGGCAGCGTGCTGCGCTTCGACGGCGTCGACTCCTGCTTCCGGGTCTGGCTCAACGGGCGGAGCCTCGGCACCTCCTCGGGCAGCCGGCTGCCCGCCGAGTTCGACGCCGGCGAGGCGCTCAGGCCAGGGACCAACGTGCTGGCCGTCCGGGTACACCGCTGGTCCGCCGGCAGCTACCTGGAGGACCAGGACATGTGGTGGCTGCCCGGCATCTTCCGGGAGGTGGCCCTGCTGGAGCGCCCGGCGGACGGCGTGGCCGACGTCTTCGTGCACGCCGGCTACGACCACGTCACCGGACGCGGCACGCTCCGCGTGGACGCCCGCACCGACGCCTCGGCGCCGGCCGTGGTCAGCGTTCCCGAACTGGGCATCGAGGGACTGCCGGCCGGGCGGGAGGTCGTCGTACCCGACGTGGATCCGTGGACCGCCGAGACGCCCCGGCTGTACCGCGGCCACCTCACCGCCCCCGGCGAACGCGTCCCGCTGCGCCTCGGCTTCCGCACCGTCGCCATGACCGAAGGACTGCTCACCGTCAACGGCACGCCGCTGCTGCTGCGCGGCGTCAACCGGCACGAGCACGATCCCGACCACGGCCGCGCGCTGTCCCTCGACACCATGCGCGCCGACCTGCTGCTGATGAAGCGGCACAACGTCAACGCCGTCCGCACCGCCCACTACCCGCCGCACCCCGCCTTCCTCGACCTCTGCGACGAGCTGGGGATGTGGGTCGTCGACGAGTGCGACATCGAGACCCACGGCTTCATCCACGCCGAATGGCGCGGTAACCCGGCGGACGACCCGTGCTGGGAGCCGATGCTGCTGGACCGGATGCGCCGGATGGTCGAGCGGGACAAGAACCACCCGAGCGTCGTCGTCTGGTCGCTGGGCAACGAGTCCCACCACGGCCGCAACTTCGGCGTCCTCGCCGACTGGACCCGGTCCCGCGACCCCGAGCGGCCGCTGCACTACGAGCGCGACCGCAGCTACCGGCACTCCGACTTCTACAGCCTGATGTACGCGCCCGTCGCGGAGGTCGAGCGGATCGGGCGGCGCGAGGAGGACGCCCCGCCGGAGACCGCGGACGACCCGGAGCTGGAGGCCCGGCGGCGCGCGCTGCCGTTCCTGCTCTGCGAGTACGCGCACGCGATGGGCAACGGCCCGGGCTCGCTGGCCGCCTACCAGCGGGCCTTCGAGGCGCACCCGCGCTGTCAGGGCGGCTTCGTCTGGGAGTGGATCGACCACGGCTTCCGCCGTCACACCGACGACGGCCGCGAGTACTTCGGCTACGGCGGCGACTTCGGCGACCACCCCAACGGCGGCAGCTTCTGCATCGACGGCCTGGTCTTCCCGAACCGGACGCCGTCGCCCGGCCTGATCGAGCTCGGCAAGGTCTTCCAGCCGCTGGCCCTCGAGGCGGCGGGGGACCGGCTGCTCGTCAGGAACAAGCACGCCTTCCGCGACCTCTCCCACCTGCGGTTCACCTGGACCCTGGAGGACGACGGCGTGCGGGTCGCCGACGGCGAGCTGCCGACGCCACGGCTGCCCGCCGGCGCGGCGGCCGAGGCGGACCTGCCCGCGCTGCCCGCCACCGCGGGGGAGGGGTGGCTGACGGTGCGGGCCGCACTCGCCGCCGACGAGCCGTGGGCCCCGGCCGGCCACGAGGTCGCCTGGGCCCAGTTCCGCGTCTCACCGGCTCCCCCCGTCCCGGCCCCGACCGTCCCGGCCCCGACCGGGTCGGCCCCGACCGTCCCGGCCCCGACCGGGTCGGCGCCCGATCTCGTTCCGCGACGCGTGGGGGCGCACATCCTGCTGGGAAACGGGTCGTTCGACCCCGACACCGGGGTGCTGCGCGCCCTCGGCCCGTTGGAACTCCTCGGCCCCCGCCTCGACGTCTGGCGCGCGCCGACCGAGAACGACCGCGGCATGGGCCCGAACTCCGTGGCCAAGGACTGGTTCCGCGCCGGCCTGGACCGGATGGAACACCGCACGGTCGCCGTCGAACCGGGCGGGGACAGGCTGCTGGTGGAGACCCGGCTGGCCGCGGCCGGCTTCGAACGGGGCCTGCGCGTCCGCTACACCTGGACCGCCGAGGGCGCCGCGCTCCGGCTCGTCGTGCACGTCGTCCCCGAGGGCTCCTGGGGCGACCTGGTGCTGCCGCGCCTCGGCGTGCGGCTGGCCCTGCCGGCGGCCTTCGACGCCGTCCGCTGGTTCGGCCTCGGCCCCGGCGAGGCGTACCCGGACAGCCGCGAGGCCGCCCGGGTGGGCCTGTACGCCGCCACCGTCGCCGAACTCCAGACCCCCTACGTCGTCCCGCAGGAGAACGGCCACCGCGCCGAGGTCCGGTGGGCCGAACTCGCCGGGCCGCCCGGACGGCTGCGGATCGAGGGCGCGCCGCACTTCGGCCTCACCGCCCGCCGCTGGACCTCGGCGGACCTGACGGCGGCCCGGCACCCCACGGACCTGGTGCCGCGGAACCACCTGTACGTCAACCTCGACCTGGCCCACAACGGCCTCGGCTCCGCCTCCTGCGGCCCGGGCCCGCTCCCCGAACACCTGCTGTTCCCCGAGGAGACCACCTTCACCCTGCGCCTCAGCGCCCTGCCGCCCGCGCCTACTGGGGCGACCGTCACCGGGTGAGTCTGCGGATGCGGTAGCGCAGCCCGGACGTCGAGCGCTGCCAGCCGCTGTCCTCGGCGACCCGCCACGTCGGGCCGGGCGTGGGAGCGTAGGTGTCGCCGTGCACCGTCGTGTCGACCTCCGTCACCCAGAGCGTCGTGGCGTGTTCCAGGGCGGCGCGGTAGATCTCACCGCCGCCGATCACCCACACCGCGGCAGCGCCGGCCGGTTCCAACGGCTCGGCCGCGGCCGTCGCGCCCGTCGCGCTGGCCGCGAGCTCCAGGGCCTCGGCGATGGACCCGGCACGCTCCGCGCCTTCGGCCGCCCAGCGTGGATCGCGCGTCACCACGACGTTGCGCCTGCCGGGCAGCGGGCGGAACCGCGGAGGCAGCGCGTCCCACGTCCGGCGCCCCATCACCACCGGATGGCCGAGGGTGATGGCCCGGAAATGCGCCATGTCCTCGGGAAGCCGCCACGGAATCGCGTTGTCCGCGCCGATCACGCCGTCGAGGGTCTGCGCCCAGATCAGCCCGACGTTCACACCGCCACCGGGGCCTTGATGGCCGGGTGGTGCCGGTAGTCGAGCACCTCCACGTCGGCGTAGTCGAAGTCGAAGAGCGAGTCGGCCTCGCGTCGCAGCCGCAACCGGGGGAACTCGAACGGGGTGCGCGACAGCTGCTCGGTCACCTGCTCGACGTGGTTGTCGTAGATGTGGCAGTCGCCGCCCGTCCAGATGAAGTCGCCCGGTTCGAGGCCGACCTGCTGCGCCACCATGTGCGTGAGGAGGGCGTAGCTCGCGATGTTGAACGGGACGCCGAGAAACAGGTCCGCGCTGCGCTGGTACAACTGGCAGGAGAGCCTGCCGTCCGCGACGTGGAACTGGAAGAGGACGTGACACGGCGCGAGCGCCATCGTCGGCAACTCGGCGACGTTCCAGGCCGAGACGACCATCCGGCGGGAGTCCGGGTCGCGGCGCAGCGTTTCGAGGACCTCGCTGATCTGGTCGATGTGCCCGCCCTGGGGAGTGGGCCAGGAGCGCCACTGCGCGCCGTAGACCGGGCCGAGATCCCCGTTCGCGTCGGCCCATTCGTCCCAGATGGTGACGCCGTGCTCCCGCAACCAACCGACGTTCGAGTCGCCCCGCAGGAACCACAGCAGCTCGTACACGATGGATTTGAGGTGCACCCGCTTGGTGGTGACCAGCGGGAACCCGCGCGAGAGGTCGTAGCGCAGTTGGTGCCCGAAGATGCTCCGGGTACCGGTGCCCGTCCGGTCGGCCTTGGCCGTCCCGGACGTGAGTGCCAACCGCAACAGGTCCTCGTACTGGGTGTCCGCCACAGCCGTCGACTCTACTGGCCGGGGTGCGCGGCTCCGATCCGGGACACCCGGTCGCGGTCTGGCCGCTCCGGCCTCGGTCGCCTACCATCGCGTCTGGTAACCCGGTCGGCGTTCGTCATGGCGAACGCCATCGGGCGTGAGCGGCCTGCGACCGCCCCGCAGTTCGCACGCGCACCAGCCGTTCCGGTCCGGTGAGCTCCTGCCCTCACCCGGTGCTGTTCGTGTGGGTCGGGCCCGCCGGTCGAGCCGGCGCACAGTTCCCCCATGCCCGTTTCCGCTCAGCACCTCGCCCCCCACACAGCCGCTTCCTCGCGCTCGCCGTGGCCCCCCGGCTCGGCGTCGTGATGGTCACCACCCGTCGGGCGGGAGCCGACCGAGTCCAAGGAGAAGTGACCACATGCGCAGAATCGATCCCCTCGCCCGGCGGGCAGCCGTGGCCCTCGTCGCCCTGCTGCTGACCGCGGCGGCCGCGATCATGACCGGTTCGCAGTCGGTGTCCGCCGCCACGGTCCCCACCGCGGATCCCCCCATGGTGGACAACGACTTCCCGGTCACCCGGGAGGGCGCGCACGGCGACAACCGCTTCACGGTGTTCCGTCCCACCGACCCGCAGGCCGTGGGCCACCCCCTGCCCGTGCTGTCCTTCGGCAACGGCGCGTGCGCGCACACCAACAACAGCGAGGTCACCCAGGCGTTGACGTTCATCGCGTCGAAGGGATTCGTCGTGGTGAACACCGGGTCGGCCGACGGCTCGTCCAACGGCGTGCCGAGCGGCACGCCCATCCCGTCCCTGCTGACGGACGCGATCACCTGGGCCGAGCAGGAGCAGGAACGCTCCGCCTCGCCGCTGTTCGGGCAACTCGACCTGACGAAGGTGGCCACCGCGGGCCACTCCTGCGGCGGACTGGAGGCCCTCGTCGCCGCCCAGGACGACCGGGTGTCCGCCGTGGCCTCGCTGAACAGCGGGTTCTTCGAGGACGGCTCCTTCGGCTACCCCCGCTCCGAACTGCAGAAGCTGCACACCCCGGCCATGTTCCTGGACGGTGGTCCCTCCGACATCGCCTACGCCAACTCCCAGGCCAACTACGGCCTGACCACCGTCCCCTCCGTGCTGGCCTCGCAGCCGCAGGCCGGGCACGGGGGCTTCATCACCGGCAGCCAGATGGTCGACGGCATGACGGCGGTCGTCTCGTTCCTCGACATGGTGCTCAACGGCAACGAGACGGCGACGGACTACATCCTCGACCCGTCGGGCCTGGCCGCCCAGGCCCCCTGGACGGTGGCCACCAAGAACTTCTGACCCAGCCACCCGCCGAACCCAACACCGCGCCCCGCCGCCGCCCCCACGGCGCCGGGGCGCGCCTCCACCCGACTGCCGCCCCACCCGCCCTGGGCACCGCCTCCCGCGACCCGGACGCTGGTTCCGCCGAGCGCTACCTCGACGCGGGAAAGCTGCTGGTGTTCGTCAAGGACGACCAGCCCGTCGCCGCGGTGTCCGTGGTCCCCGATCCGTTCATCACCGACGGTCGGTACACCTGGGGTGCCGACACCAGGCTGGAGCCGGCGAGCTCGTCCCGACCAACGTTGCTGCGCCTGGTCGAGCCGTAGCCCTCAGGTCGCCGGCGGCGACGTCGTCGCACAGGCGTCGGCTATCGCCCGGGTGTCCCAGTAGAAGGGACGGACCTCGGCGATCTGGCCGTCCCGGACCCTGATCGTCTGCAGGATCGGGAAGGTCAGTTCACGGCCCGTCGCGCGAGCGCGAGCGCGGACCTGGGTGAGCACCACCGCGGTCTCGCCGGTGGCGAGGAACTCCTGCTCCACCATGTCGAACGATGCCCATGCCTGACTCATCGCGGAGAAGAACCGCGTCATGCCCGGGTGGCCACGCCAGGTGCCGCCGTAGGGCAGACCGTCGGCCTGATGGAGCACGACGTCGACCGCGAAGAAGGGGGCGAGCAGGTCGAACGACGCCTCGCCCGGGCCTCCGGCCGCCAGATACTCCGCCTCCGCCGCGTACATGCCGGTGAGGACACGCACCGAGTCCGTTGTGATCGTCATGCCGCCAGTGTCATCAACGAGGACGGACCACGCTGGCGGCTGTCAGACATCGCGGCGGGGCACGGCCTTCATCGCGAGGCCCACCCGAACGGCGAGGATGCGCGGGTAGTCCGGATGCTGGGGCAGATCGGGCGAGCCGGCCTGGGCGGGGATCCGGTCATCGGTGTCGGTCACGGTCTTCCGGGTGATCTCGCGGCTGGGACTTGACCTCAAGTTGACTTGAGGTATCAGAGTGGTCTGCATGGATACCGAAACCGCAGATATCAAGGCCATCGAACAGGTCGTCGCCACCGTCGAGCGCGCTCAGCGCGCCAGAGACGTCGAGGGGTTCCTCGCACTCTTCCACCCCGACGCCCTCTGGACGACCGGCCACGGCAAGGTCCTGATCGGCTTCGACGCGATCGCCGAGTTCACCCGCGCCGTGCTGCCCGCAGCCAGCTGGGACGGTGAGGTCACCTACGAGGCAGTGCACACGCAGTTCCTGCGGCCCGACGTGGCGGCCGTCAAGGTTCGGCAGGTCTACCACTCGCCAGAGGGTGACACGGAAGGCGCTCCGCTCTACGTCATGACCAAGCAGGATGACGGGAGGTGGCTGCTGCACGCATGCCAGAACACCGAAGTCCGGGTCGAATAGAACCAGGTGATCGACGGGATTCTCCACCGCGTGCGGACTGGCTCCGCGCCTGATCGCCCGGACGGGCCCTGGGCGGCGTTGGTGGTGGTGAGTCGGGTCAGGCCGCGGTGTTCCACACGTGGATGGTGCCCTTGTCGTCGCCGCTGGCGAGGGTGTGGCCGTCCGGGGCGAAGATGACGAACCTGACGCGTGCGGTGTGCCCGGCGAGGACGTGGCGTTGTTCGCCGCTGTGGGCGTCCCAGATGTGGACCGTTCCGTTGGCGCCGGTGGCCAGGATGTCGCCATGGGGCGCGAAGGCGACATCTACGTAGGCGCGTTTTCCCGGGTGTTTGGACAGTTGCAGGAGGGCGTCGCCGGTGCGCGGGTCAATCAGGCGGACGGGTGCGGTGTTCGCGTAGGTCACGGCCAGGGCTTTGCCGTCTGGGCTGAACGCGGACGGTATCGCGGCGTCTCCGACCACCGAGCAGAGTTCTGCACCGGTACGGCAATCCCATACCTTCAAGGTCGCCCTTCGGTCCACCCAGCCGGCGCTGGCGACTTTCCGGCCGTTGGGGCTCAGGAGGACCGAACGCTGGATTTCGTTCTCAAGTGGGAGGTGGTGCTTCTCCACACCGGTCCGGACATCCCGGAGTTGTATGCCCTTGTCGTCGGCGACGGCCAGCAGGCGGGCGTCGGAGCTCAGGGCGTAGCCAGTCAGTAGCCTGAAGAGTGCACGGCGTTGGAGGGGCAGTTCGCGGAGTTGCTGACCGGTATGAGCGTCGAGGATGCGGATGACCTTGCGGTCGCCGAGGGCCACGACGCGGCCGTCGGTGCTGTAGTGCAGCGAGTCCGCCTTGCGGAATTCGGGGGGTTGGGGGAGTTGGTTGCCGGTGGAGGTGTCCCAGAGTTGAACACCGTTCTTGCAGCCGACGGCCAGTGTCCGGCTGTCCGGGCTGAAGACCCCCCATCTGAGGGCACCTTTGACCGTACAGGTGTACCGCAGGGTGTAGGTGGTGTCCGGGATGGTGGGGGTTCTGTCCGTGGTGTGCCCCGGTTCGGTGGGGCGGTGGCTGGTGGTTGAGGGGCGCTGGGCAAGGGTGGTCTGTTGACGGCGGCTGGGCTCCGTGGGGGTGTCGCCGCCAAGGGCAGCCAGGCGGTGGAGCAGGTCGAGGGCGTCGGGCCGGTCGTGGGGATTCTTGGCCAGCAGGGACGTCACCACGTCCGCGAGCGCGGCGGGGAGGTCGGGCCGCAGGGTGTCCAGGTGCGGAGGGGGCTGCTCGACGTGCTGACGCATCAGGGTGTAGAGCGGCTGGTTGACCGCGAACGGGGTGTTGCCGGTGAGGAGTTCGTGGATGACGATCCCCAGGGCGTACAGGTCGGTGGGCGCCTCCGTGGGCTGTCCCTGGCACTGCTCGGGTGACATGTACCCCGGGGTGCCTATCACGGCACCGCTGGTGGTCAGAGCATCCGAGGCGTCGGCGCTTCGGGCGATGCCGAAGTCGCAGATCTTGAGGCGGTCGCCTGCTTGGACGAAGACGTTGGCCGGCTTCAGGTCACGGTGGACGACACCGGCGGCGTGGGCCGTGGCAAGGGCGCCGGCGATCTGGCCGGAGAGGTCCAGCACCCGCTTCACGGGGAGCCCGCCGGGGTGGGCGGCCAGCAGCCGGGCCAGGTCCTGGCCGTGGAGAAGCTCCATCACGATGAAGACGTATCCCTGGTGGCGGCCGGCATCGTGCACGACGGTGATCCCGGGATGCTGGAGCTTCGCCAACACGGCCGCTTCCCGCTCGAATCGCTGCGCGGAGACCGTGTCCGACATGACCGGCAGTACTTTGACCGCGACGTCACGACGCAACATCGACCGGTCCCGGCCTCGCCAGACTTCTCCCATGCCCCCGCGGCCGGTCACCTCCAGCAACTGGTACCGGTCGGCGAGCACCGCCCCGGCCAACTCCATGTCACTGACCCCCCATCAGCCCACCATCACGAACGACTCCCTCACGCAGTCGGGCAAGAGACCCGCACCGCACGAAACGCCCAGCGCCCTTGCTCCGCCCTTGGCGGAAACCACCCGTCACCCCCAAAGACTAGGACGTTGGCGGGTTGCGCTCGACGATCTCGACGTCGATGCCCACACCCGCCCTCTCAGACGTCGTCCCGTGGACCGGGGCAGGGCGGGCAGCGAGCACCACCTGATCACAGAAGGGACGCGGATCCCGCTCGCCGTGCCGCTCACCGGCGGCTGGTACGCCAACTCGGCATCCGGCCGCTGTTCGCGCGCCGCAACACCGAACACGGCTCCGGCCTGGGCACGGCGCTTCCCCGACGGTGGCCCTCACCGCTTCTCGGCACGCAGGGCCAGCGTCCAGGGAATCGGCTCCTCGGAGGGCTCCACGACCCGGGTGATCGTCAGCCGCGCGCCGATGAACGCATTGAACAGTTCGGCGAGCGGTAGGTGCCGCATCCCGATCCGGTGCCGGATGCCCCCTTCCCGCCACCATGGGGCGGGAGGATGCCATCCGGCACCGCGGTAGGTCGGATGGATGATGCGGCCGCCGTCAGCACGGCCCTCCGTGTGCGGCCCACAGAAACACGGATGCGCTCCGAGATGGACCAGCACCCCGCCCGGACGCAGCACTCGGCTGGCCTCGCCGAGTACGGCGGCGAAGTCATCGACGTCAGTCGACAGCCACACCGCAACCACACTGTCGAACACGGCGTCGGCGAACGGCAGCACAGCGGCGTCGGCCTGGACGAGAGCCTCCCCACCCACGGTCCGCTGCCGGGCCAGGCCCAGCTGGTCGACGGAGAAGTCGAGGCCGATGACCCTGCGCCCACGACCTCGCAGGGCGGGAAGGTTCTGTCCTGTTCCGCAGCCAAGGTCCAGGCACAAGCCACCACCGGGGCCCAGGAGGTCCTTGAGGGTGTCCCGGTTGGCATCGGCCGGGGCGGCGTTCCGCTCGTCGTACCACTCAGCAGCGCCGTCATAGCGGTCGCCCTGGATCTGCGAGGAGGCCATGGCGGAGCCTTTCACCATCGTCCTGCTGGCGTCCACGGCGGTCCTGGCACCGGATTCCTCCCAGCCGCGGGAGTCATGGCGACTGCCGGGCAGCGGTCGGCCGACCACGGCGCCAAGCGGGTGACGGCGTCGATCGCGACCTGATGGCCAGTCGAGTAGCGGTAGCTCTTGGACCGTTCGGGGATCGAATGATCGCGAGTGGGCACCACGGTGCCGTCTCCCTCGCAACGCGGCCTCAACCTGCCGAAGCAGCGCGGGGTCAGCCCAGTGAAGGGAGCTGTCCAGGACGGCTCGGACGCCGTGCTCACGACTGCCACAGCGCGGCATCATCGCAAGGCAAGACCGCTTCGCCCTGAACAAGATGGGCGCCCGCGACCGCACACGCCGTGCTGCGATGCCGGCTCAAGCCGCGATGTCGGCTTCGGGTTGGAGTGCGGGGCCGAGGAGCAGGCCCCCGTCCAGGACGAATTCCGAGCCCGTGGCGAAAGATGCGTCCTGGGAGGTGATGAAGAGCAACAGGCGGGTGACCTCGGAGGGTTCGGCGAGGCGGGGGATGGCGAAGGGATCGGGCGCGTAGAAGTCGGCGATGGCCGGCTGGCCTGCGACGCCGGGTTCGTTGATCAGCGGTGTGGAGACGACGCCGGGGTGGAGGGAGTTGACCCGGATGTTGTCCCGCCCCAGCTCCAGCGCGGCCGTCTTGGTCAGCCCGCGCACGGCCCACTTGCTGGCGGTGTAGGGGGCGTAGAAGGCCGTGCCGACGTGGGCCATGGTCGAGGCGATGTTGACGATGGTTCCGCCACCGCCCCTGCGCATCGACGGAGCCACGGCCCTGATGCCGAGGAACTGGCCGGTGACGTTGACGCTGAAGGTGTGCTCCCAGGTGCGGAGTTCGGTGTGCTCGATGGGGGCCGCCGGGTTCTGGACGCCCGCGTTGTTCACCAGGATGGTGATCGGCCCGAAGTGGCCTTCGACTTCTCGCACCAATGCCGCCCAGTCGTCCTCGCTGGCGACATCCAGGTGAACGGACAGAGCCCGATGATCGAGCTGAGCAGCGAGATCGCGGCCGGCGTCGTCGTCGCGGCCGGCAATGACGACGTTCGCTCCCTCGGCGTGGTAGCCCTTCACATGACTGCTGCCCATGCCCCCGCTGCCGCCTGTGACGATGACGGTCTGGCCCTCGAAGCGTCCCATGGTGCGTCCTTCCAGGCTCGCATTGTGGTGAGCCAAGTGACTCACCTCCTCTCTCAAGGTAAGACCGGGGCGATGGGTGAGTCAAGTGACTCACCTCGCAGCGAGAGGCATACTGGAGGGCATGACGGCACAGCCTTCGGAGTATCACCGGCGCGTGGCAGCGCAGAAGCGGACGTCCATCATCGAGGCGGCCACCAAGCTGTTCCTCGACTCCGGCTACGACGGCACCTCGCTGGCCCGCATCGCCGAGGCGGCCGGAGTGTCGAGGGCGACTCTGTTCAAGCGGTTCACCACCAAGGCGGCCCTGTTCGAGGCGATCGTCACCGAATACTGGAAGGTCGACGAGGAGGAGGCGCCTCTCCCTGAGCCGGGGGACCTCCGTGCGGGGCTTGAGGCCATCGGACGCCGATACGTGGCGCTTCTCACCCAGCCCGGCATGGCAGCCCTCTTCCGCATCGTCATCGCTGAGGTACCGCGCTTCCCGGAGCTCGGCGAGACCCAGTTCAAGCTCGGCAAGATGCCCTACTTCGAATCGGTCCGCCGCTACCTGGCGGCGGAGAACGCCGCTGGTACAGCCCGGCTCGACGATGCGGAGATGGCGGCGACCCAGTTCCTCGGGATGATCTCCAACTACGTGTTCTGGCCGCGGATGCTGCTCGCACGCTGGGAGCCCGACGACTCCGCCCTCACCAACGCGGTCGACCAGGCGGTGCTGACCATGCTCGCCCGATACGGCGCGCCGCGGTCCCACGGCGCCTGAGACGCCGGGTGCCCCACCGAGGCCAGAGGCCGACCGCGGGACAGCCCTTGGTGGCGCCGGCGAACTCGTCCCGACCAACGTTGCTGCGCCTGGTCGACCCGTAGCCCTCAGGTCGCCAGCGGAGACGTCGTCGCCGCGCGGGCGTCGGCGATTGCCCGGGTGTCCGACCCTCGCCACGGGCTCTGCACGGTTTTGTGACGGTTTCCATGCCGGCGTGGGGGCCTCGGGGCCGCGTGCGATGATCAGCCTCCGGGGGAACGAGATAATCCGAGGGGAAACATCGTGAGAACAAGGACGCGTCGGCTGCGGATGGTCGCGGTGGCGGCCGCTGGGCTGCTGGCGCTCACCGCCTGCGGCAGCGACGAGAGCGACGGGGACTCCTCCTCGCAGGGAGAGGGCGACGGCCAGGAGAGCACGGACGGCGGGGGCGGGGAGTCCTCCGACGAGCCTCTGGCAAGCCTCCCCGCGGAGGAGATCGCGGATCGTGCCCAGCAGGCGCTGCAGTCCGCCACGTCGCTGCGGATAGCGACGGTGGGGGAGCCCGCGGCTGGTGGTGTGGGTCTCGATCTCCACATGGACCAGCAGGGCTCCTGTGCGGGCTCCATGACCCAGTCGGGTGCGGGCTCGGTCGACCTCCTCGTGCGCGAGGACGACGAGGTCTGGATGAAGCCGGACACCCAGTTCTGGCAGTCGCAGCTCGGGGCGGACGCGGGCATGATCAGCCTGCTCGACGGCCGCCATCTGTACGGGCACACCAGCGACGAGGAGATGTCGGGGGTGGCCGGGATGTGCTCGCTGGCGGGGCTGCAGTCGGACATCGAGTCCGACGACGGCTCCAGCGGCCCGGACGAGGTCGGCCCCGAGACCGAGCACAACGGCATCCCGGTCGTCACCCTCTCCGGTCCCGACGAGGAGGGCAACGAGGTGACGATGCTCGTGGCCACCGAGGGCGAGCCCTACCCGGTGCTGATCCGCACCCAGGAGAACGGCACGGAGACCGAGATCGAGCTGAGCCAGTTCAACGAGCCGGTCGAGATCGAAGAGCCGCCGGCCAACCTGGTCCTGAACGTCGCCGACTTCCGCACTGGCGACATCGAGGGCTGACGTCCGCCGTCCGCGGCAGATTTTCAGCGCCTGAGAAGTGCCCGACCCCTCAGGGGGTCGGGCACTTCTCGCATGAGGCCCGTCGGGTGCCTCCGAAGTCCTCGCGCACGTGGCCGGGTTGTCCGGTCGACCTTCTTGACGCGCCTGGGGTGGAAGGTAAGATGTATGTTGAATCAACATTCACGTGCGAATGGATATTCAATGCGCCCTCAGATGGCAGTGGGAAGACCGGGGTTGAGACGGTCCTCGACGGGACGCGCGGGTGCGGAGGTGGCGCCGGCATGGTGCTGACGCCCGTGCCCGGCAGTGCGCGCCGACTGCGTGAGCTGCGGCGCTCGTTGACCGAGGCGTCGGAGGCGGAGCGCGGGGCCGGGCTCGCCGACATCGCCGCCGGGATCCGTCGCCGGAACCTGGAGATGATCCTGCGCGCCCGGCTGGGCCACGTGGGCGGCGACTTCTCCGCCGCCGACATCCTCACCGTCCTGTACCTGCTGGTCCTCGACTACGACCCCGAGCGCCCTCGGTGGCCGGAGCGGGACCGTTTCATCCAGAGCAAGGGCCACAGTTCGGGCGCGCTGTACGCCACGCTGGCGTACGCGGGGTTCTTCGCCGACGCCGACCTGGACACCTACATGGCGCCGCTGTCCCCGCTCAACGGACATCCGGACTGCCGCAAGGTGCCCGGCGTGGAGACCAACACGGGACCGCTGGGCCACGGCCTGCCGGTGGCCGTGGGCTCGGCCATCGCGGCGAAGCTGGACCGCAGCCCGCGCCGCACCTTCGTGCTCACCGGCGACGGCGAGCTGCAGGAGGGCAGCAACTGGGAGGCGGCGCTGGCCGCGGCCCAGCACCGGCTGGACAACCTGACGGTCGTGGTGGACCGGAACGGGCTGCAACAGGGCGCCCGCACCGAGGACACCTCGGCGCTGGAGCCGCTGGCCGACAAGTGGCGCGCGTTCGGCTTCGCGGTGAGCGGCGTCGACGGACACGACCACGAGGCGCTGTTCCGGGAGCTGTCCACGGCGCCGACGCCGGGCCGGCCCCGGTGCCTGATCGCCACCACGCGGAAGGGCAACGGCGTGTCCTTCATGACCGACCGCGTCGAATGGCACCACCGGGTGCCCACCGCCGAGGAGGCTGGACGCGCCATGGAGGAGCTGCGACGATGACCACCGTTCCCGCCTCGCCGCCCGCGGACGCGGTCGCGACCACGCTGCACGACTGCCGGAAGGCGTTCGCCGCCACGCTGCTGGAGCTGGCCGCCGCCGACCCCCGGGTGGTGGCCGTGTGCAACGACTCCGTCGGCTCCAGCAACCTCAAGGAGTTCGCCGCGCTGCACCCCGAGCGGCTGGTCAACGTCGGCATCGCCGAACAGGCCATGGTCGGCGTGGGCGCGGGACTGGCCGGCGGCGGGCGGATCCCGTTCGTCTGCGCCGCCTCCCCGTTCCTCACCGGCCGGGCGCTGGAGCAGATCAAGGCCGACGTGGCCTACTCCCGGGCCAACGTGAAGCTGTGCGGCATGAGCCCGGGGTTCGCCTACGGGCAGCTGGGCCCCACCCACCACAGCATCGAGGACCTGGCGTGGCTGCGCGCCCTGGCCGACCTGACCGTGGTGGTCCCCGCGGACCCCGCGGAGACCGCCGAGGCGGTGCGCTGGGCGTACGCGCACGAGGGGCCGGTCTTCCTGCGGATCGGCCGCACCCCGGTGCCCAGCATCAGCCCGCACGTGCCGTTCGAAGCGGGCCGGGCCGCGGTGCTCCGCCAAGGGCTTGACGTGACCCTGGTCGGCACCGGCACCACCGTGGCCGTGGTGGTCGAGGCGGCGGAGCGGCTCGCCGCCCGGGGCGTCTCCGCCCACGTGCTGAACATGTCCACGGTCAGCCCGCTGGACGAGGCGGCCGTGCGGGACGCCGCCGAGCGGACCGCCGGCATCGTCAGCGTCGAGGAGCACACCGTGCGCGGCGGGCTCGGCGGCGCGATCGCGGAGACGGTGGTCACCCACCGTCCGGTGCCCATGCGGATCCTCGGCGTGCCGGGGGTGTTCGCCCCCACCGGCAGCGCCGAGTTCCTCTTCGAGCATTTCCGGCTGACCGCGGCGGACGTCGAACGTGCCGCGCTCGACCTGCTCGGGCGGGCGCCGTGAGGTCCCCCGTGCTGCTCGCCCTCGACCAGGGAACGTCCAGCACGAAGGCCCTGCTGGTGGACGCGGACGGCGCCGTGCGAGCGACGGCCAGCCACCCGCTGGCCGTGGCGTATCCGGGGCCGGGGCGGGTGGAACAGGACCCGGAGCGGCTGTGGGCCAGTGTGGTGGGCGCCGCGGGCGCGGCACTGGCGACGCTCGCCGAGCATCCGGGGGCCGAGCTCGCCGGCGTGGCGC
This sequence comes from Streptomyces sp. B6B3, assembly GCF_039871525.1. Classification (NCBI taxonomy): domain Bacteria; kingdom Bacillati; phylum Actinomycetota; class Actinomycetes; order Kitasatosporales; family Streptomycetaceae; genus Streptomyces; species Streptomyces sp. B6B3. Next base: position 92,208 of record NZ_JBDPLU010000010.1, read on the forward strand.
TCAGCACCCAGCGCGAGTCGGTGCTGGCCTGGCGGGCGGACACCGGCGAGCCGCTGGGCCCGCTGCTGAGCTGGCAGGACCGGCGGGGCGCGGAGCGCTGCGCCCGGCTCGCCGCGTCGGACGAGGCGGCGGAGGTCACCGCACGGACCGGACTGCCCGTGGATCCGATGTTCTCCGCCACCAAGGCCGCCGCGCTGCTGGACCAGGTGGACCCGGACCGTCGCGCCAGCCGCGCCGGACGGATCCGGGTGGGCACCGTGGACGCCTGGTTGCTGCGCCGCATCACCGGCCGCGATGTCACCGAGATCGGCAACGCCTCCCGCACCCAGCTGCTCGACCTGGACACCGGCGGGTACAGCCCGTTCCTGCTGGAGCTGTTCGGCGTGGACCGCGCCGCGCTGGCCGAACCCGTCGCCTCCACCGGGCCCTTCGGCAGCGCCGACGGACTGCCGGGGGTACCGCCCGGCACGCCGCTCGCCGCGGTGCTCGCCGACTCGCACGCGGCCCTCTTCGCGCATGGCGCCGGCCGCCCCGGCGTGGTCAAGGCGACCTACGGCAGCGGCTCCTCGCTGATGGCCCTGGTCCCGGAGGCCCCCGACCGGTCGCCCGAACGCGGACCCGCGGCGGTGCCGGAGGGCCTGGCCCGCACGGTGGCGTGGCAGCTGCCGGACGCCGGGCCCGCCCTCGCGCTGGAGGCCAACATCGCCGCCAGCGGCACCACCGTGAGCTGGGCCGCCCGGCTGCTGGGCACTGACGAACGCGGGCTCGCCGCGCTGGCCGAGGAGGCGGGCGCGGAGGCGGCGCGGGAGCCGTCGCCGGTCCTGGTGCCCGCCTTCGAGGGACTGGGCGCGCCCTACTGGGACCGCACGGCGCAGGCCGTGTTCACCGGCTTCACCCAGGCCACCACCCGCGCCGGGCTGGCCCGCGCCGCGCTCGACTCGGTGGCCCTCCAGGTCGCCGACACGCTGCGGCTGTTCCGCCGCGCCCTCGGCCCGCCGCGGGCCCTGCACGCGGACGGCGGGGCGAGCGCGAACGCCGCGCTGATGCGGCTGCAGGCCGATCTCTGCGGCTGCCCGGTGCGGGTCAGCGCCCGCCCGGAGAACTCCGCGCTCGGCGCCGCCCGGCTCGCCGGGATGGCGCTCGGCCTGTGGACGGAGGCGGACCTGCGCCGCCAGGCGGAGCGGGACACCACGCTGGTCGAGCCCGGGCGGGACGACGCCTGGCGCGACGAGCGCCTCGCCCGCTGGCACGACGCCGTGCGCCGCTCCCGGCTCACCGCGCACCCCTGACCACCCAGCACCCACCACCAGCACCCACCACCAGCACCCACCACCCCAAAGAAGCCAGCAACCCAGCCACACAGCCACACAGCCAGGAGGCACCATGGCGAACCTCGTCTTCGGAGCGGGAATCTGGGCGTTCGGCCGGATCGTCGACCGGTACGCCACCGACGGCTACGGGCCCGAACGGTCGACCGCGCAGATGCTGGAACTGGCCGCCCAGGTGGACGGCCTCACCTACCTCGACATCAACCACCCCTTCAACGAGCCGGACCTGGCGCCCAAGGCGGTGGCCGGCATGCTCGACGGGCTCGGCCTGCGGGCCCGCGCCGTGACCCCGCACATCTACACCCGCGAGTTCGTCCGCGGCGCCTTCACCAACCCCGATCCGGCGGTGCGTCGCGCCGCCAAGGACCGGGTCCGCGCCGCCGTCGAGGTCGCCGCCGAACTCGACGCCGGATACGTGAAGTTCTGGCCCGGCCAGGACGGCTACGACATGCCGGGGCAGGCCGACTACGCGCGGCTGTGGGACCTGACCGTCGAGGCCCTACACGAGCTGGCCAGCGAGCACCCGCAGACCCGGTTCGCCATCGAGTACAAGCCGAAGGAGCCACGGGTCCGGATCACCCCGCTCAGCAACGCGGCCAGCACCCTGCTGGCCATCCAGGCCGCCGGCGTCGACAACATCGGCATCGTGCTGGACTTCGGCCACTCGCTGATGGCCGGCGAGGCCCCCGCCGAGGCGTTGCAACTCGCCCACCGGCACGGCCGCCTGGAGTCCGCCGAGCTCAACGACAACTGGCGCGACTGGGACGACGACCTGCCGGTCGCCTCCGTGCACCTCTTCGAGACCGTGGAGTTCCTCCTCGCGCTGCGCCGGATCGGCTGGGACCGGCCCGTGCTGCTCGACCAGTTCCCGTTCCGCGAGGACCCGGTCGCGGCCCTGTCGCACAGCATCGAGACCATCAGGCGGCTGGACGCGGTGTGCGACCGCATCGACCTGGCGGCGCTGCGCGACGCCCAGGAGCGGCAGGACGCGGTGGCCGCCCAGCGCGTGCTGTGGGCGGCGATGTCCGCATGACTGATCCCCGCATGACTGATCCCCGCATAACCGATCCCCGCGGGACCGACGACGCGACCGGCCCGTACGCGGCGAGCTGGGACTCCCTGCGCGGCCACGGCATCCCGGCCTGGTTCCCGGACGCCAAGCTCGGTATCTGGTCGCACTGGGGTCCGCAGTCGGCGGCGATGTCCGGCGACTGGTACGCCCGCCACCTCTACGGCCCGTTCGAGGGGACCGAGGACTTCGAGCAGAAGCGCTCCCGGCGCCAGACCGCCAAGCACCGCGAACGCTTCGGCCACCCCGCGGACTTCGGCCACAAGGACCTGTGCCGGCTGTGGCGCGCCGAGAAGTTCGACCCCGAGGAGCTGATGGAGCGGTTCCGGCGCACGGGGGCGCGGTACTTCGTCTCCATGGCCGCGCACTGCGACAACTTCGACCTGTGGGACTCCACCCACCAGCCGTGGAACGCCGTCAACGTCGGCCCGCGCAGCGACATCGTCGCCCGGTGGGCCGCCGCCGCGCGGGGCGCCGGGCTGCGGTTCGGGGTCAGCATGCACGCCGGCTCGTGGACCTGGCGGTGGCTGAACGCGGCGTTCGCCGCCGACGCCGACGGGCCGCGCGCCGGGGAGCCGTACGACGGGCACCTCACCGCCGAGGACGGCCGCGGCACCTGGTGGGAGGGGATGGACCCGCGGAAGCTCTACGGCCCGCCGCGCCGCCCCGGCGATCCGCCCCGCGCGGACTTCGTCGACGACTTCTACGCCCGGCTGCGCGACGTCACCGAGCGGTACGCGCCCGAGCTGGTCTACCTCGACGACGCCAGGATGCCGTTCGACGAGGGCAGCGTCTGCCCCGCGGTGCCCCCCAGCCCGCGCGGGCTGGAGTTCCTGGCCCGCTACTACGCCGCGGTGCCGGAGGGCGTGGTCAGCATCAAGACGATCCCGGACGAGGACCGGGACGCGGTGCTGCTCGACGTCGAGCGCCACCAGCTGGGCGACACCGACGCCCGGCCGTGGCAGTACGACACCAGCATCGGCGACTGGTACTACAGCGAGGGGGAGCGCTACAAGTCCGCCGAGGAGATCGTGCACCTGCTCGTCGACACCGTCAGCAAGAACGGCTGCCTGCTGCTCAACGTGCCGCAGCTGCCCGACGGCACCATCGACGACGAGACGGCGGCCGTGCTGGACGGCCTCGCCGCCTGGACCGACGTGTGCGGCGAGGCGCTCTTCGACAGCCGCCCGTGGCACGTGTACGGCGAGGGCCCCACCCGGGTCGAGGGCGCCAAGGCGCGCGAGAAGGCGCTGACCTACACCCCGCGGGACGTGCGCTTCACCCGCCGCGGCGAGACGCTCTACGCGTACCTGATGGCCTGGCCCGAGGACGGCCACGCCGTGCTCACCAGCCTCGGCACCGCAGCGGGCCATCTCGTCCGCCCGCCCCGGCGCGTTGAACTGCTGGGCGCCGGCGGACCGTTGCCCTTCGAACGCGACGCCGAGGCGCTGCGGGTCGAACTGCCGGCCGCCCCGCCGACGCCGTACGCCCAGGTCCTCCGCATCGTGTGACGTCCCATGACACCGCGAACCGGGCAGGGAACGACGACACAGGGAACGACGCAGGGTACGAAGCAGGCGACGAGGCGGGGGGCGACGCCGACCCAACCGCCGAGGGGGCCGAGGGAACTCGGCACCACGGGGGTCTTCGTGCCGCCCCTCGGCCTCGGCTGCGCCTCACTCGGCGACGACACCACACCGGGCGCGGAACGCCGGGCGACCGCCGTCGTCCACGCCGCGCTGGAGACCGGCTGCTGCTACCTCGACACCGCGCCGCACTACGGCACCGGCGTCTCCGAGGAGCGCCTGGGCCGGGCGCTCGCCGGGCGGGAGCGCGGCGGGTACGTGCTGTCCACCAAGGTGGCCCGCCGGCTGCGCGGCGACGGCGCCCGGCGCACCCGGGAGTGGGACCTCAGCCGTGACGGCATCCGGGTCACCCTGGAGGAGTCGCTGCGCCGGCTCGGCACCGACCGGGTCGAGATCGTGCTGCTGCACGACGTCGAGCACCACGTCCGCGAGGTGTACGAGACCGGTTTCCCCGCGCTGGCCGCGCTGCGCGAGGAGAAGGTGGTGAAGGCCATCGGCTTCGGCATGAACGACCCCGCCGCCCTGGCCCGGTTCGTCGCCGACCTGGACGTCGACGTGGTGCTCTGCGCCGGGCGCTACACGCTGCTGAACGCCCGCGCGCACGACGAGCTGCTGCCGCTCTGCGAGCGGCGCGGCACGTCCGTGGTGCTCGGCGGCGTCTACAACAGCGGCCTGCTCGCCGACCCCCGGCCCGGCGCGCCCTACGACTACCGCGCCGCGCCGCCGGCCCTGGTCGCCAAGGCGCAGCGGATCGCCGCGGTGTGCGCGCGGTACGGGGTGCCGCTGCCGGCCGCCGCGCTGCGCTTCGGATTCGGCCATCCGGCCGTGGCCGGCGCGGTGGTCGGCGCCCGCACCCCCGAGGAGGTGCGGGCCAACGCCGCGCTGTTCCGCCACGACATTCCCGACGCCATGTGGCACGCCCTCGTCGACGAGCCGCTCCTGGATCCGGCGTTGCCGCTGCCCGTCGGTTGACGGCCCGTGGCCGGTCGGCGACCCCGCGCGCGAACGGGTGGGGAGAATGGCGCCATGCGTACGAAGATTCGTAGGACACTGACAGGGGCCGCGCTCGTCGCCGCGTTACTGACGCCCGGCGTCGCCCAGGCCACGCCCCCGGGACCCGGCGTCACCGGCCGGGTGATCGCCGAGAAGACGGTGGGGGACACCGACTACGTGCTCCGGGAGATCGTCATCCCGCCGGGCCAGGACACCGGCTGGCACTACCACGACGGGATGGTCTACGGCCTCATCACCGGGGGCACGTTGAGCCACTTCGACTCCTCGTGCGCGTCGGACGGCGTCTACCCCACCGGGACCACGATCGCCGAGCAGCCCGACCACACCCACATCGGCCGCAACCTGGGCACGGAACCCCTGGTGATCCAGGCGCTCTACGTGCTGCCGCACGGCGCCCCGTACTCCCAGGACGCGGCCCGGCCCGCCTGCGACGCGGGGTGACCGACCCCGCGCCCACGCCCGTCAGAGCTCTCAGAGCTCTCGGAGCTCGGAGCCCGACACGGCACGGGGCTGAGCCGCGGCCAGCGGGGTCCGGGCTGTGGGTCCGCTCCGGTGGACCCACAGGAGAGCTCCTGCCGACAGCGCGGCGCCTCCCAGCAGCCAGGGCAGCGGGCCCGGCGGGAGGATGCCGACGATCAGGCCGGTGAGCGCCGCCACCAGTTGCAGGGCGAGAGACTGCACGGACAGCGCGGTGGCCCGGCCGGAACTCGCCACGCGGCGGTGCAGGAGGTCGTTCTTGTTCGGCCCCGCCGCGCCGAGACCGAGGTAGACCAGACCGTAGCCGCCGGCGGCGAGGACCAGGGAGCCCACTCCCGTGAACGCCGCGGTGGCGCCGAGCAGAAGCAGGCCGCCTGCGCCGGTGCCGAGGCTCACCAGTACCGCACGTTCGCCGCCGCCCGCGAGCCGGGCGAGGCGCGGAGCGAGGTGGCTGCCGACACCGGCGCAGACGAAACCGGCGCAGGCGAGCGCGGCGAACAGCACGGCGCCTGACTCCGATGCGCCGGTGAGGGCCGCGGCACGGCCCGGGGTGAGCAGTTCGATCGCGGCGAGGGCGCTGCCGGTGGCGCCCGCTGTGAGCAGGATCCGGCGGACCAGCGCGTCGCGTCCACCCAGGCGCAACCCGCCCGAGACGGTGGCGGGGATGCCCCGGAGTACCTCGCGCAGGGTGGCCGTCGGCCGGGGCGGTTCCGGCAGAGCGGTCAGGGCGTACACCACGAGGACGATGTCGACCGCCGCGCCCAGCAACAGCGGGACGGAGAGGGGCAGCACCAGGCCGGACGTCGCCTCCCTCAGCCAGGCCCCCAGATCGGGACCGAGCCCGAGGACCCAGGGCAGGGCGCCGCCGAGCAGGGTGCCGGTCGCGAGCGCCGCGGATGTCGCGGAGGAGCCGCGGGCCAGGCCGCGGCGCAGTTCGGCGCCAGGGCCGTGGTGCGCCTGCACGGTGTCGACGTACCAGGCCTCGGCCGGCCCGCTGGACAGGGCGCGGCCCGCGCCCAGCAGGGCCATGCCGAGGCCGAGCAGCAGGGGGGTGCCGCTCAGGCCCAGGAGGGTGAGGGCGGCCAGGTTCAACAGGCCGGCGGCGGCCAGGACAACACGGCGTCCGAGGACGTCGGAGAGCCCTCCGGTGGGTAGTTCCAGCGCGGCGGTGGTGAGGGAGTGCGCGGCGAAGAAGCCCGCGATGGCCGCCATGGCCATGCCGCGCTCGGTGAACAGCAGGATCAGGGGAGCGATGGTCAGTCCCAGCGGAAGCCAGAACAGGACGTTGACGGTGACGTAGCGGCGGCCCGCGGTGCGGGAGTCGGGCCACCCCGTCACGAGGCGTCCTCGGCAGCTCCCCCGGTGGAGGCGGAGGTTTCCGGTGCGGCACCCGGGTCGCGCGGTGCCAGGGGCAGCCCGGCCGCGACGAGTACGACCTGCGCCGCGCGCGGATCGCCCGCGTCCCGGGCGGCCAGTTCCTCCAGTTTCCGGTCGAGCACCTCCCAGAGTTCGGTGAGCGACTCGGGGGTCAGCCGGGGCACCAGATCGCGGATCCGGGACGGCTCCACCCACTCCTGGCCCAGCCGCCCGGCAGCGATGTCGGCCTCGTGCCGGACGAGGGATGCCTCCAGATGCTCGACCTGGGTCCTGCGCGCCACGCCGACCCAGGCTCGGCTTCCCGGCGAGGCTTCCATGGCCCTGTTGCTCCAGGTCGTCCGGGAGTGCACCGCCCGCCAGCGGCGCTCCCTCCCGTCACGGTGATCGGCCTCGGCGACGAAGTCGTACTTCGCCAGCACCCGCAGGTGATAACTGGTCGAAGCAGACGACTCCCCGGTCCTGACCGCGAGTTCACTCGCGGTGGCCGGGCCGTCCTGCCGCAGCATCCCGAGCAGTCGGATGCGCAGGGAGTGGGTGAGGGCTTTCAGGGCTGCCGCGTCCCGCTCGGGATCGAGTACGCGCACCCGCTCGTCACTGACCATGTCGGAGAGGGTAGGGCCGTCCGGGAGTTTCCAAAAGTACTTTTGCAAAAACCCTTTTGGAAACTCCCGGACGCGACGGTCCGGAGCCGGTGCGAGGGGGGTGGACAGTGCTGGGGGCCTGTGCTCTCATACACGATGGCCGCACGGTTTACATCGTTAGAAATCCCGGCATGTGACCGTCCCCCACCGCGGCCGCACTGGAGCCCCGCATGCTCAGGACGTTCTCGAAGCCCCGTCGCCTGCTCATCGCCGCCGGCGCCCTCGCGCTCGTCGCGCTGCTGACCGCCGCGCCCTCCGCGCAGGGCGCGGCGGCGCCGCGGCTCGTCATCGACACCGACTTCCCCGATCCCGACGTCGTCGCCGCGGACGGCACCTACTGGGCCTACGCCACCAACGCCGGCGGCGCCAACGTGCAGACCGCCAGCGCCAGTTCGGTGAACGGCACCTGGACCCGGGGCGGCGACGCCCTGCCCACCCTCGGCGCCTGGGCCCGCACCGGCCTCACCTGGGCGCCCGAGGTCTCCCGCCGCGCCGACGGCTCGTTCGTCATGTACTACACCGCCCGGGACGTCGCCTCGGACCGGCAGTGCATCGGCACCGCCGTGTCCGACTCGCCCGCCGGCCCCTTCCAGCCGGTCGGCGACGGGCCGTTGGTCTGCCCCGCGAACGAGGGCGGGGCCATCGACGCCGCCACCTTCACCGACGACGACGGCGCCACGTACCTGCTGTACAAGAACGACGGCAACGCCGTGGGCATGGACACCTGGCTGCACCTGCAGCGGCTCTCCGCCGACGGCCTCACCCTGGAGGGCGAGCCGGCCCGGCTGCTGAAGCAGGACCGGCCCGAGGAGCAGGGCCTCATCGAGGCCCCGACGCTGGTCAAGCGCGACGGCACCTACGTGCTGATGTACTCCGCCGGCTTCTACGGCGACGGCAGCTACTTCGTCGGCTACGCCACCTCGTCCGCGCTCACCGGGCCCTACACCAAGTCCGCCGAGCCGCTGCTGACCACCGAGACCAGCGGCGGCGTCACCGGCCCCGGCGGCCAGGACGTGGTCGGCGACGGGTCAGGGGACTGGCTCGTCTTCCACGGCGTGCTCAGCCAGGACCCGTTGGTGCGCGGGATGTTCGTGGCCCCACTGACCTGGACCGGCGGCCTCCCCTCGGTGGGCTAGGCGTTGTCCGACGGACCGCCCACGCGCCGTCGGTCCGGTAGCACTCGGTGACCCCGGCGTCCTCCACGAGGTCGAAGGCGCCGTCGGCCCCGGCGTGGGCCTCCGCCTCGAACCGCTCCTTGTTCGAAGAGGCGGCCGGGGTCGTTGGAGGAGACCAGCGGCACCGTGGCGACGTCGTGCGTCGCCGCGCGCCGCGCGTCGGTCAGCCGTCGGTCGGGAGACCGGCCGTTGCTCCGTCGGGGTGCGCGGCGGCGCCGGCGCTCTCGGTCGGGGAGGTGCCGGGTGTCGGGGCGCCGGGGACGGCGCAGACGCCGGTGGCCGGGTCGCACAGGCCCTCGGCCTGGCTGGTCAGGAACTGGAGGGGCACGGGTGTGGCGTGTGCCTGGTCATCCATGGACCTGCTCCCATGCCTGGTCGAGAGCGGCGGTGTACTGGTCGGTGCTGACGGCGCCGGGGATGCCCAGCCGCTCGCCGAGCACGGTGAAGGGGACACCGGTGGCGCCCAGGCGCACGGCCTGCTCGTGGTCGGCGCGCACCGCGTCGGCGTGGCGGTCGGTGGCCAGCACCTCGCGGACGGCGTCGCCGGGGATGCCGAGGCCTTCGCCGAGCCGGATCAGGGTGTCGTGCGCGAAGGCGGTTTCGTTGCCGCTGAAGACCTCCGCCTGCATGGCGCGCAGGTAGTCGAAGGCGACGCCGTGCTCGTCGCCGAGATGGACCAGGCGCAGCATGTCGAGGGTGTTGCTCGCCGGGCGGTCGACCTCGTAGCGCAGGCCCTCGGCCGTGGCCTTGTCGGCCATCGCCTGTTCCATCGCGCGGGCCTGCGCGGGAGCCGCCCCGTACTTCTTGGCCAGGTACTCCAGTGTCGGCACGATGGTGGCCGGCGCCTGCGGGTCGAGCTGGAAGGTGTGCACCCTCAGCTCGATGTGCTCGGCGTGCGGGGACGCCTCGATCGCTCGGCCCAGCCGCTGTTCGCCCAGGTAGCACCAGGGGCAGAGCACGTCCGCCCAGACGTCGACCGTCAGGCGGGTGGGGGTCGGGGTGGTGGTCGGTTCCATGAAGGGGTCAGCCTCCGGTAATTTGAGTAGTGCCTCAAGATGAACGGTAACACTGAACTTGAGGGTGCATTCAAGATGCGTGGGAGTGGACATGGCGGCACGGGCGAGGACGCTGCGGCGCGACGCGCGGGACAACATGGCCAAGCTGCGCGCCGCCGCGCTGGAGGTCTTCTCGGCCAGGGGTCTCGGCGCCCCGCTGGAGGAGATCGCCAAGGTCGCCGGCGTGAGCGTCGGCACCCTCTACAACCGCTTCGGGACCCGCGAGGCCCTGATCGACTCGGTCATCCCCGAGATCGCGGGCAGCCGGCTCAGGGAGCTGGGCGAGCGGGTGGCGGCCGGGGCGACGGCGCGGGAGCGGCTGGAGACCTTCGTGCACGGCATGATCGACCTCCAGCACGACGATCCTGCCCTCAACGACGCGATCATGCGGCGCTTCCCCGACGCGACCGCCCTGGTCGAGACCTGCGCGGTCTCCTCCTCCCTCGGCAACGACCTGGTCGCCCAGGCCCACCGGGAAGGCTCCCTCGACCCCGGCTTCACCGGTGAGGACCTGTTCTGCCTGCTGTGGATGGCCGGCACCGCCAACCGCGAAGCGGCCGCGCCCCCCGGATGGCGACGCGTCCTGACGCGCTCCCTGGACTCCGCATGGACCGGCCGGGCGGCAGAAGCCCGCGCCACCGACGCCCGCTGAGGCGCGGCGCCGCCGGCCGCCCGACCGGGAACACGGTATGGAGTGATCTCGAAACTCCGAAGGGCTGGCCCGTCACCCGTGCCATCGGCGACGGAGCGGCACGTCAGGTCGAGGCGGCACGCGGCCGGTGCTCGGCCAGCCAGACCTCGGCGAACGCGACGGCGTCAGCCAGGGGAAACAGCCGAGTCTCGGCCGCGCCCACCTTGCCCTGGAACACCGGCCGCTCCTTCTCGAAGGCCGCCCCCAGATCACCGAAGCGCTCATCGCTGATCGAAACGTCACGCACGGTACTCCAGCGGCGTCCCCGCGGGGTCATGGCCGCGAACGAGTTGTCGACCTGTGGCGCCGGAATCCGGTACTCGGCCAGATGGAACGCCGTGCACGTCGCGAAGCCCACGCCCAGGAGCAGGATCCGCGCTTCCGCTTCCTCCAGGCGGGCCAGCGGGCTTCGCTCGCCGAGCTGGCAGTCCAGCGTGTGGCCGTCCACGATCGCGGTGGCGCGCGGCCCCAGGGCCGCGAAGGAGGTCTGCGGATGGGCACTGCGGACGGCGCCCGGCCAGGTACGGACCGTTTCCGGGATGACACCGACACCGCGGGAGGGTGTCGTGCGCGGGTCATAGGGCGGCATCGATGCACGGATATCCGCCCACCATGTCTCAGGCGCCGGCGGATGGCCCCATCTCGCCGGATCCGAGTTGTCCCCCGAGTGCGTCGGGACCACCAGGGTCCCGTCGTCACCAAGGACGTCGAGCAGCGCCCGAACGACGGCCTCGGGACCGCCGCAGACCCAGCCGAGCGAGCTGAGGGAGGAGTGCAGGAGAAGGGTTTCACCGGGGAGAACGCCCAACTCACGCAGTTCGGCGGCGAGTGATTCGCGCGTACACAAGGGACCGGCCAGGGGCGTCATCGACATGACAGCGATCCTGCATACCGCGAGATTCGCGTGCCACTGGATTCTGACGGCTCTTCCGGCCCGCGCCGGTGCGTAGGCTCGGCGGATGACCGAAGAACGAATCACCACGGGGACGGGATCCGGCCTGCTCGCGGGCCAGGTCGCGATGATCACGGGCGCCTCCAGCGGGATCGGCGCCGCGGCGGCGCGGCTGTTCGCGCGGGAGGGCGCCGCGGTGGTGCTGATGGCCCGTCGGGCGGATCAACTGGCGTCCGTGACCGCGGAGATCACCGCGGAGGGCGGCCGCGCGCTGGCCGTGCCCGGCGACGTCACCGTCTCCGACGACGTGCGCAGCGTGGTGGAGGCCGCCGTGTCCCGTTTCGGCGGACTCGACTGCGCCTTCAACAACGCGGGCTACGCCACCCTCGAACCGTCCCTGCACGAGACGGACGACGCCGTCTACGAGCGCACCATGGACGTCAACGTCCGCGGCGTCTGGCACTGCCTCAAGCACCAGCTGCCCGTGCTGCTCGACTCGGGACGGGGCGGGTCGATCGTCAACACCAGCAGCACGGCCGGCCGGTACGCCACCGGCGCCTCCGCGCCGTACGTCGCCGCCAAGCACGCCATCATCGGGCTCACCCGGGCGGCGGCGGCCGAGTACGGGGACCGCGGCATCCGGGTGAACGCCCTGGTGGTCGGCACCACCCGGAGCGAGATGATCGACGCCGCGGTCCAGCAGTACCCGCATCTGGAGCAGGCGTTCATCGCCCCGCAGGTCCAGAAGCGGATGGCCGACCCGCGGGAGATAGCCGAGGCGGCGGCCTGGCTGTGCAGCCCGCGCGCCTCGTTCGTCACCGGCACCGCGATGCCCGTGGACGGCGGCATCTCCGCCCAGGCCAAGGCCGGCTGACGGGGCAGGGGCTCAGCGGCGGGCCTGCATCCAGAGCACGAGCAGGCCCACCGCGGCCGTGCCCGCGGAGTAGCAGGCGCCGCGGAGGAACTGGTCGGCCGCGACGCGCCCGCGCCGCGCGAGATGGTGTGCGCGACCGGCCGCCGCGCCGCCGTGGCGTTCCACCGCGGGCGTCGGCCGGCCCGGCGACGCCGGCCGTCCCGGCTCTGTGGTGCATGCCCTCCGGGCGTGACGCGTGTTCATGCTGCTCCATCCACTCCTTCGTCGTCGGGCCGCACGGCCACGGCGGGAGCGCCGTTCCGGCGCGCACCCACCAGCCTGGTCCGGGTGGCGCGGGATGTCCTCGGCGTGGAGTCTCCACCCGCATGTTTCTGCGTCGCATCAGCCGGGTGGATCGCCTCCGTCACCCAACGCGTGGTGCCGGTAGTCCCTGGGGGAGACGCCGTAGGCCGTCCGGAAGGCGCGGCTGAAGACCGCCGCCTCGGTGAAGCCCCAGCGCGCCGCGATCCGCCGCACCGTCGTGTGCCGCTGCACCGGGTCGGCCAGGTCCCGCCGGGCGCCCTCGAGCCGCTGCTCGCGAATCCAGGCCGCGAGCGTGGTGGCGTGGCCGAGGGCGGCGAAGACCCGGTGGAGATGGCTGACCGAGATGTGGTGGGCCGCCGCGATGACGCGGGGGGTGAGGTCCGGGTCCCTGAGACGATGCCTGGCGAAGGACTGGACGCGCAGGGCGAGGGACCGGCTGTGGGTCTCGGGCGGAAGGTCGTCGTCGAGGTCGAGCCGGTGCGCCAGGGTCGCGGCGAACAGGTCCAGGACCACGGTCTCCAGCCGAGGGCCGTCCGCGGGTCGGAAGGCGGCGGTGTCCCGGGTGAGGCGGCGAAGCGCCCCGGCGAGCAGCGCCCCCGGTCCGTCCCGCCCGGACAGCCGGCTGGTGACCAGCCGGTCGACCTTCGCGCTGGGCAACGGCAGGAGTCGTCTGGGCACCTCCAGGCAGACCGCCCGGGCCTGGGTGTTGTGGCAGTCCCACGGCCGCGAGGTGTTCACGATGTACATGTCGTGCGGACCGTGCACGGCCGAACGCCCGGCCTGGCTGATCGACAGCGTCCCGCGCAGGGTGAGGCTCAGATGGTAGAACTCGGGATCGCACTCCCGGATCGTCCTCGGGGTCCGCTGCCAGCTCACCTGTTGGCTGCGGGCCAACCACACGTTGATCTCGCCAAGCCGCAGCACGAGCGCCTCGGCGTCGAACGAACTCCTGTCGTCGGTGCTCATGTCCTGCGGACAGACCGCCTCCGCCATGAACGCGCGCCACAGGTCGAACCGGTCGGCCTCGGGGATGTCGCGCGCCCGGAACACCGACTCGTACATGCGGATCTCTCCCTGGGCGGATCGGAACGCGGTCCTGGTGCGGCCGCTGACGGGGACGCCGTGCCGCCCCGGCCATTCTCGTGTCCACCTCGTGTCCACGTCGCCGCCGGCGCGGGCACTCCGCGCTCCCGGACGAGCACGTCACCCGAGGTGGGCCGCGGGGACGGGCGCGGCCACCGTCGACCAGGTTCACCCGGACGAGTGGGCGCCGCGGAGCGTTACGCGCGCGTTCCGCCGCCATCCGCGCGATCCGCGCGATCCGCGCGATCCGCGCGATCGGTTCGTCCGGTCGCTTCGGGCGCGGCGTTGAGGCAGGCCAGCAGGGTGCGGGCCTGGACGTTGAGGTAGTGGCCGTGGCGCGCCAGGGAGCGCAGCTGGGGCGGGGTGACCCAGGCGTAGCCGGGTGGCGGGTGCGCGGAGGCGTCGGTGCCCTCGGCGGCGACCACCAGATAGTGGCTCTCGGCGTTGCGGAAGCGGCCACCCTCCTCGGCGTGCACGGCCGCGTAGCGGATCCGGTCGGGTGCCGCGCGCACGGCGCGCAGGACGGAGTCGAGGAACGGCGGCCACTCCGCCGCGGGCAGATGGGCGTAGTTGTCCGGCGTGTACTGGACGGTGGGGCCCAGTTCGACCGTGTCCAGGAAGCCGCCCTCGACCCGGGCGTGCGCCAGCACGTGCGGGACGCCGTCGAACTCCCGGATCAGGAACGCGGCGACGCCCCGCCCGACCGGTTCGAACAGGGGCTGGGTCCAGCGGGTGACCTCGCGGGACCCGGCCCGCACGGACACCGCCACCACCCGGAAGTAGCGGCCCGCCTCGTGCTCGATCGCGTGCGTGCCGCGCCGCCAGCCCGGAAGGCCGCCGAGCGGAACGCGCTCCGCCCGCACGTGATGCCGGGCGCGCTCCCCGGTGATCCAGGACAGCAACTCGGTGTCCGTGAGCAGCGCGCCGGCGCCGTCGTCGGGGTGCGGCAGGCAGGACAGCACGGTGCGGGCGTCCATGTTGACCACGTTGCTCTCGTGCAGCAACTCGTTGATCTGGCCCAGGGTGAGCCACACGAAGTCGTCGCCCGCCGGCACGTCGCCGGCCGCCTCCACCACCATGTTGCGGTTGGACTTCCGGAAGAACCACGAGCCGTGCTCGGACTGCAGCACGTCGGCGAGCACGCGGCCCCGCCCGGGCCCGACGAAGTGCTCCAGATGGCGGACGCGCCCGCCCCGGTGCGCCCGGGTGTAGTTGCTGCGGGTGGCCTGGACCGTGGGGGCGAGCTGGAGCAGGTTCGGATTGCCCGGCTCCATCTTGGCCTGCATCAGGAAGTGCGGCACGCCTCCGACGTCCCGGACCAGCAGACCGAGGACGCCCACCTCGGGCTGGCTGATGACGGGCTGGTACCAGTCGGCGTACGGCCCGTCGCCGTGGGGTTCCGCCTCCTCCGTGACGTGCAGGCCCTCGACGGTGAAGAACCGGCCGCTGCGGTGTGCGAGGTTCCCGGTGTCCGGGCGGAACGACCAGCCGTCCAGCGCGGCGAACGGTATCCGGTCCACGCGGAAGGCGTGCGCCAGGGCGCGTTCGGCCAACCAGCCGCGCACGTCCGACGTACTGAGCTGCGCGCCCTCCGTGGTCCCGGCCGACAGCGCGACGCGCGCGGCCGCGTCCGCGTCCACGCGCGGCCGCACGGTCCGGCGCGGCGTGCGGTGCCGCGGCTCCGCGGGAGGCGCCGCCGGCCGCGGCTCGTCCCGTCGCGGCTCCGTCGCGATCGCCTCGTGTCCTGCCGCCTCCCTGGACGCCTCCGGGTCCGCCTCCGGGTCCGCCTTCACCACCGCCTCCTGGGCTGCCTCCATCTCCGCCATCGCTGCCTCCGTCTTCGTGGTCGCCCGCATCCCGGCCTCCTCGCACCGGCGTTGGCGTGCCTCCCTCTCGTGCCCCAGGGACGCTCGCGCCGCACCGTCGTCCACGTCCGCACCGAGGGACGGGCCGCCCAGCCGGTCGCGGGTTCGGCCGGTCAGGGCCTAGGCGAACGCGGATGCCGCGAACTCGTCCAGCACCCGGCGGTAGTAGCCGGGGCCGAAGCCGAGCGTCGTGGCGCGCGGCACCAGGCGGCGCAGCTTCTCGGTGGACACGACGTGCCGGCCGGCGGACGTGTCCTGGTACTCCCGGCGGGCGGCCAGGCCGAGCCGGCGGCTCAGATGGTCGACGACGTCCTCCACCGGCACGTCGAACCCGGACGCCACGTTGACCGTCTCCGCCCGCAGGCCCAGGCCGAGCAGCAGGTCGACGAGCGTCGTCGCGTCGCCGACGCCGATCAGGTCGCGGGTCGCGCCGCGGTGGATCCGCACCACGCCGGAGCGCAACTGCCGCACCAGCGTGGGGAGCAGCTGGTGCGCCGGCTGCCCGGGCCCGACGAGGTGGCCGAGCCGCAGGACCAGATGCTCGGCTCCCGAGTCGCGCAGCTGCCGTTCCAGCGCCAGCTTGTGCGCGCCGTAGGGCGTGCCGGGGGTGACCGGCTCGTCCTCCCGGCCGGGCCCGCCGGCCGACCCGTACATCCCGATGGCGGCGGTGGAGAAGAACAGCAGGCGGCGGCCGGTGGCCGCGCAGCGCCGCGCGGTGTCCCGCAGCAGCGCGGCCTCGCGCGCGAAGTCCGCGTCCGTGGCGCCGCCGGCCCGGGAGACGCCGGCGGCGAGGGCCACGGTGTCCGGGTGCCGGTCGGCCAGCGGGCGCAGCTGCCGCGCCAGGAAGCCGTTGCCCACGATGTCCACGCCGCCATCCCTTCCACGGTCACGGCGCCGGAGGCGGCGCGGACCGCTCCGCCCCGTACTTGACGGCCTTCCACCAGTCGGGGTTGTCGCGGTACCAGGCGACCGTGGCGGCCAGGCCCGCGTCGAAGCCGACGCGCGGGACGTAGCCCAGCTCCTCGCGGATCCTGGTGTCGTCGATCGCGTAGCGCAGATCGTGCGCCCTGCGGTCCGCGACGTGCCTGACCAGGTCCGGGTCCGCGCCCGTCAGGTCGAGCAGGCGCCGGGTGAGGTCGCGGTTGGTCCAGGCGTTGCCGCCGCCGACGTGGTACACCTCCCCGGGCTCGCCCCGGTCGAGCACGAGATGGATGCCGCGGCAGTGGTCGTCCACGTGCAGCCATTCACGGACGTTGCGGCCGTCGCCGTACAGCGGCACCGGCCGGCCCTCCAGCAGGTTCGTGACGAACAGCGGGATGAGCTTCTCCGGGTGCTGGAACGGGCCGTAGTTGTTGGAGCAGCGGGTGACGGACACGTTCACCCGGTGGGTGCGCCAGTAGGCGCGGGCGACCAGGTCGGCGCCCGCCTTGGACGCGGCGTAGGGCGAGTTGGGCCGCAGCGGGCTGTCCTCGGTCCAGGAACCGGCCGCGATGGAGCCGTACACCTCGTCGGTGGAGACGTGCACCACCCGCTCGACGCCGGTCTCCAGCACCGCGTCGAGCAGCGTCTGGGTGCCCAGGACGTTGGTGCGGAAGAACTCGCCCGCGCCCTGCAGGGAGCGGTCCACGTGCGTCTCGGCGGCGAAGTGGACCACGGCGTCGTGGCCCGGCAGTACGTCGCGCAGCAGCGCGCGGTCGCAGACGTCGCCGCGGACGAACGTCAGGCGGGGGTGGGCGGCCGGGAGGTTGCGGCGGGCGCCGGCGTAGGTCAGCTTGTCCAGGGCGGTGACGGCGGCGTCCCGCCAGCCGCCGGCGTACCGGTCGTCGAGCAGGGCGCGGACGAAGTGCGAACCGATGAAGCCGGCGGCCCCGGTGACCAGGATCCTCATGCGGAGACCTCCACGCGGCTGTCGTCCCCGATGACCAGCCGCCACCGGTCCGCGTTCCGTCCGGGGCCGCGGCGGGCGCCAGCGCCGGCGGCCGCACCAGCGCTCACCCCGGCGCTCACCCCGGCGCGACCGCCGGCGGCCGCGCCGGCGGTCACTTCGACGGTCGCGGACCGGCCGAGGACGGAGTCGCACAGGTCGCGGACGCCGGTGACGGACGCCCGGTCGAGCGCGATGGAGTTGGCCAGGCCGCTGCCCGTCACCCGGCAGTCGCGGCCGAGGGCGGCGTGCGGGCCCACATGGCTGTCCTCGACGACGGTCCGGGCGCCGACGATCACCGGGCCCTCCAGCCGGGACCGCACCACGCGGGCGCCGGGCTCGACGACGACCGGGCCGGTCAGCACGCTGGCGCCGTCGACCGTGCCGCGCACCTCCGTCGGCATCCGGGCCAGCAGATGGCGGTTGCAGTCGAGTAAGTCCGTCACGCTCCCGGTGTCCTTCCAGTAGCCGTGGTACTGGCGGGCGCGCACGTCCGCGCCCGCGTCCACCAGCCGCTGGACGGCGTCCGTGATCTCCAGCTCGCCGCGCGCGCTGGGCCGGACGGCCGCCACCGCCTCGTGGATGGCGGCGGTGAAGAAGTACACGCCGACCAGGGCCAGGTCGCTGCGCGGCCGTTCCGGCTTCTCCACCAGCCTCAGCACGCGGCCGCCGGGGCCGAGTTCGGCCACGCCGAAGGAACGCGGGTCGGGCACCTTCTGCACCACGAGCAGCGCGGCCGGGCGCCGGTCCCGACGGCCGGCGGTCAACTCCTCCGCGATGCCGGCGATCCCGTCGGGCAGCATGTTGTCGCCCAGGTACATGACGAAGTCGTCGTCGCCGAGGAAGTCCCTGGCCACCCGCACCGTGTGGGCGAGGCCGAGCGGCGCCGCCTGGGCGAGGTAGGTGAGGCGCACGCCGAACCGGGACCCGTCGCCGAGCGCGGCGCGGAAGTCGGGCCCCCGGGTGCCCACCACGACGCCGACCTCGCTCACCCCCAGCTCCCTGATGTTGCCGAGCACATGCGCCAGCACGGGTCTGTTGGCGACCGGGATCAGCTGCTTGGGCAGCGAGTGGCTGAGCGGACGGAGGCGGGTACCGGATCCGCCGGCCAACACCAGAGCCTTCAAGAGAGGTCCTCCCGATTCACGTCGTCGTGGCCTCCCGCACCCCGCCGTATTCGGCGGCCGCACCAGGCGGGGCGGGCGGGGCGGGATGTCGGATCGCTGCTGGGAAGTCGGATGGTCGCGGAGGGACGAAGGTAGACGTCGGTGGCCTCGTGAGGTAAGGGTATCCCGTGGCCGCGAATTGGCGGCAGACCCGTTCCCGGCGGAAACCGCGCCTTCGCCCGTGGGGCGCCGTCGATTCGGACCGCGACACGAGCCGCATTCCGCCGCGAAAACGTCGATGAGCAGTGAAACCGAGGCAGACCGTCGAGCCCCACATACCCGGAGGGAATCCGATGCGCGTCCTGATGATACCGACGCCGGTGCCCACCCATTTCACGCCGCTCGTTCCGCTGGGATGGGCGTTGCGGGCGGCGGGACACGACGTTCTGGTGGCCACCCAGCCGGACATGCTGCCGGCGGTGGAGGCGGCCGGGCTGAACGGCGTGAGCGTGGGCGTCGGGTTCCACATGGAGGAGCGTCAGCAGGGCGGACTGCAGCCGGAGGAACGGCCGTTGGAGACCCACGGCCGGCACGCGCTGGAGGCGGCGCGGCCCGGCTGGATATTCGCCATGCACGCCACCTACATGTGGCAGGCGTATATCGAGACGGCCCGTTTGTTACGCGCCGAGGCGGTGGTGGCCGACCCGCTCGAATCGACCTCGCTGGTGGTCGGCGGCGTGCTGGGAATCCCCGTATACCAGCATCGCTGGGGCGTGGACCCGCTGTCGGGTGCGGTGCGCCGCGAGGCGGCCGTCATGTTGCGCGGACAGTGCGAGCGACTCGGCCTGGAGAAACTTCCCGAGCCTACGGCACTGCTCGACCCGTGCCCACCGAAACTACAGATTCCGGATATCGACGAGGGCCTGCCGTTCCGTTTCGTCCCCTTCAACGGAAACGGCCCGTTGCCGGCCTGGGTGGACGCGCGATTCCGCGCCGAAAGGAGCCGGCCCCGGGTGCTGGTGACGCTCGGCGCCCGGACGCTCGACCTCAACGGCGTGCCCTTCGTGCGCGACTTCCTGGCCGCCTTCGGGCGGATGCCGGGCATCGAGGTGCTCGCCACGATCCCGGCGCGGCACCGGACGCAAATCGGAGACCTGCCCGACACGGTGCGGATGGTCGATCCCGCGCCGCTCAACCTGCTGCTGGACTGGTGCGACGTGGTGGTGCACCACGGCGGCGCCGGGACCACGATGACCGCGACGGCCCACGGCCTGCCGCAGCTCGTGCTCCCGCAGCTCGCGGACCAGTTCGCGCACGGCGACCGGCTGCGCGAGACGGGCGCCGGGATCTCCTTCGACACCGCCGAGCAGCAGAACAACCCGGACGTATTGTGCGAGGCGCTGAACACCCTGCTGACCGACCCCGGTTACGCCCAGGCGGCCGGCGACCTGCGGCAGGACATGCGGAACCAGCCGCCACTCGCCGAGATCGTCGCGGCGATGGAGACCGGCACCATGGCCCTCGCCGGGCGCTGAGCCGGTTCGCCGCGTCTCACTTCCCGCGGGCGTCCCAGGCGGTGGTCCAGCCGCTGTCGGAACGCAGCAGCGCCAGCAGGGCCGCGCCCAGCCGCCAGTCCACCTCGGGGGTGCACAGCCGTAGCCGGTCCGTGAACGGCCGGAAGTCCAGCAGCAGTCGGCCGCCCGCGCGCCACCTGATCCGCCGAGGGGCGCGGGGCATGTCGCCGTTGTTGAACACGGCGCCGAGGAAGGCGAACGGGAACAGGGGAGACAGCAGCCACATGAAGTACCACCAGAAGATCCGGCCCTTGTAGCCCACGGCCTCGGGGACGCCGGGCTGCTTCACCGTCCAGCGCGTCCGTATGCCCCTGCCCCTGAGCGCCTTCTCGCGCACGAGCGTGCCGATGACCTCGCCGTCCGCGCCGAGCACCTGGTACGTCGCCACCCCCCCGTGCGCCGACTGCGTCACCAGGGTGGCCACCCGGCTGCCACGGTGCTCGTCGGCCCACAGGGCGAACGAACGACCACCGGCTCCGCGAGCCGCGAGATAGGCGGGTATGCCACCGGGCGGGAGTTCGCGCTCCACGTACGCGACGGCCCGGGGCGCGCCTGATCCGTCGGCCAGCTCGACAACGTTCCTGACCGGTGGCGGCGGATCTCCTCCCTCCATGTCCTTGAGCTTGGCCGCTGGAATCCTCATGGTCAGATCGGTTGTCACCCTGCGTGCTCCCTCGTGCTGTGTCGCGTCGGCGTGAAGAGGGCCAGAGCTCCGACAGCCATTCCCGTGACGCCGCGGTTCCGTCCGTAGCCGCTTGCACCGACGCGGGGAACCGCGTACCGGTTCCGAGACCGTGTGAACGGAGATGCTGTTGGGATCATCATGCCGGTGGCTGGCGTACGACGTGCTCGACGTGGGCGGACGGCGCGCGGGTAGGGTCGAGTCGCCATGACCCGACCAGCAGCGAAGCGAGCGCCAGTGATGTTCGGCGGGCCAGGCGGGAGGCGCTGATGGGCAAGGGCTGGGAACGCCGTAGGCGGCGACTCGTGCGCCGGATGTCTCGCGCCGGACCGGTCGGTGGCCTGTTCGCCGTGCTGCTCAGCCTGGGACGGGCGAGGAACTCGGACGCCGAGGACGCCTTCCGGGAGACGGCGCTCGCCGTCGACGGCGTGGTGTCGGCCGAGTTCGACTGCAGCGACATGTTCGGCGGGGGCTGGCAGCGCGGCACGGTGGTCCTCCGGGCCTCGTCCCGCGACGAGGCGGTTCGCGTCGTGGACGCGCTGTTGCGGGCCTTCGCCGCCGAACCGCGCCTCGAACCCCGGTGGTCGACGCCGCAGCAGTACCGGAACGAGGACGGCTCGATCGCCGTCAGCGCGGGCGACGTCGGCTTCCCCGCCGTGCCGAACCTGCGCGAGCTGCGCGCGCACTACGGCAACCCGCCCACCTGACGGGTCCCGTCTGGCGGAGAGGGCCCGGCTCAGGCTCCCGCTTGTCCACCCTCGGCGCCGGCCGCCTGCGCGGCCAGGTCCCACACCTGCCCGAGCGCCATGGTCGGCCCGGAGGCGGGGGAGCCCTCCGTCGTCTCGAAATGGTCGACGTAGACGCCGATGTACCGCTGCCAGCGCGCGTCCGCCGGATCCGCCGCCAGCCGCTCCAGCGCCGCCGCGAAGTCGTCGCACTCCACGAGATGGAACAGGTGCCGCCCGCTGCGCCAGATCGTCCACTCCCGGATGCCCGCACCCCGCAGCGCCGTCATCAGCTCCTCCGGCACGACCCGGTGCGCCTCCTCGTACCCGGCTTCCTGCCCCTCCACAAGCACGGAGTGCAACGCGACACGCATCTCGCCATCCCTTCCACGACCCTGCACGAGCGCCCCTCATCATCCCCCATGCAACGCGAGAACACCGTGACTCATCGGCCCACGGACCCGGGCACAGTGCGCGAAGCCTGGTCCAGGTAAGATCTCAGCCGCTCGGCCGCGTCCTGTCGGGCTCGCAGCGGTTCGTCGCGTTCGACGCAGGCGCGGGCGAAGAGACGGGTCAGTGGATTGAAGCGGTAGACCCCGGGCGCGGCGGAGTCAAGCAGCGAGGCATCGACGAGCGACTCGAGAAGGGACTCGGTCCAGTCCTGATCGCGGTCAAGCACGGCTGAGCCGGCGAGCAGCGTCACAGCTGGCTCGTCCACCAGGCCAAGAAGACGGAAGGCTCTCGCCTGTTCGTGGTTGAGCTGGTCATAACCGAGTCTGAAGGCGCCTCCGACGGCATAGTCACCGGCGGCAAGCTCAGCAAGCCGGTGGCGTTGGTCCGACAGCTTGCGGGCCAGGGTGGCGACGGTCCAGGTGCGGCGGGCGGCCAGCCGGGAGGCGGCGATGCGGATGGCCAGGGGCAGGAAGCCGCAGGCGCCGACCACGTCCATGG
This sequence comes from Streptomyces sp. B6B3, assembly GCF_039871525.1. Classification (NCBI taxonomy): domain Bacteria; kingdom Bacillati; phylum Actinomycetota; class Actinomycetes; order Kitasatosporales; family Streptomycetaceae; genus Streptomyces; species Streptomyces sp. B6B3. The sequence goes on from NZ_JBDPLU010000010.1 coordinate 114,600, forward strand.
CGGCGGCGCGCTCGGCGTTGACGCGTTCCTTGCCCACGACGTTGGAGAAGAGGGTGAGCGCCTCCTGCGGGCTCATCACGTCGAGGTCCACCAGGTGCGCGCCGGCCAGGTTCACCATGCGCCGGCGGCTGGTGATCAGCGTGGCGCAACTGGGCGTACCCGGTAGCAGAGGACGGACTTGATTCTCGTCGCGGGCGTCGTCTAGAAGTAGCAGGACGCGGCGCCCGTCCACCAACGAGCGGTACAACGCGGTGCGTTCGGCGAGACTGTGGGGGATGGCCGCGTTCTCGACGCCTAGGGTGCGCAGGAACGCGCCCAGCACCGTTTCGGGTTCGGCGGGGGAGGGCCCGGCGCCCTGGAGGTCGACGTACAGCTGGCCGTCGGGGAAGTGCTCGCGCGCGCGGTGGGCTACCTGGACCGCGAGGGTCGTCTTGCCGATACCTGCCATTCCGGCGACCGCCGAGACGACCATCACCCGGCCGCCCGCGGTGGCGAGCTGCTGGCCGAGCTCGGCGACGAACGCCACCCGGCCGGTGAAGTCCCCCACCGCGGCGGGCAGCTGGGCCGGCCGCACCGGCGGGGGCGCGGCGGTGGGGTCGGCGGGGCCGGTGAAGCTCAGCGAGGCGTCGGCGTTGAGGATCTTGCCGTGCAGCTCGGCCAGCTCCGCGCGCGGTTCGACGCCCAGCTCGTCCACCAGGATCCGGCGGGCGTCGGCGTAGACCGCCAGCGCCTCGGCCTGCCGGCCGCAGCGGTACAGCGCCAGCATCAGCAGCTCCCGCAGCCGCTCCCGCAGCGGGTACGCGGTGGTCAGCGCGGTCAGCTCGGACACCGACTCGGCGTGCAGCCCGATCTGCAGGCCCACCTCCAGGCGGGACTCCTCGATTGCCAGCCGCTGCTCGCCCAGTCGGGCGCGGTGCATCTCCGCCCCCGGACCCGGGATGCCGGCCAGCGCCTCGCCGCCGTCCCACATGCCGAGCGCCTCGGTGTACAGCTCGTGGGCCTGGGTCAGGTCGCCGGCCGCCGTGCTCTTCTCGGCGGCCGCGGTCAGCCGGGCGACCCGGTCGGCGTCCAACCGGTCCTCCGCGCCCAGTCGCAGCGCGTAGCCGCCGCCCTGACTGACCAGCACGTCCTTGCGCGGCCCGAGCGCGTTTCTCAGTCGGTTGGCGTAGGTGCGCAGCGTCGGTACCGGGTTGGTCGGGGGTTCCTCGCCCCACAGCGCCTGGATCAGCTCGCCCACCGTCGCGGTCTTGCCGCGTCGCAACAGCAGATCTGCGAGCATGGCGCGTTGTAGAGGCGTGCCGGAGGGCAGCGCCTCGCTGCCCCGAACTACCCGGACGTGCCCCAGCAGACCGAAGTCCAGGGCGGTCTCGGACCTTTTGGGGATGTCGAGTACCTCAGGGGACTGCCCATGGGGACCGCGGCTCGGGACTGCCTCATCACCTGTGGCTCCGGCAGTAAGATCTCGTTGTATCGTCACCGCCTCAGCGGCTCGCCCGGTTGCCCGCAAGGCCTCCGCGAGCTGCAGGTGAAAGCGCTCGTCCGTCGGGTGTTCGTGAACCAGTTCACGCAGCTCTCCGATGACGCGAGCGTGCCATCCGAGGGCCATGGCTGTGTCGACGCGCAGGGCAAGCGCCTCAAGCCGTTGTTCCTCCAGCCGCAACCTCAAAGCCTCTGCGGAGGAGCCGGCGTCCGGAGGCAGGTCTACCAGTGCTCGTCCACGCCACAGCCGAAGCGCCTGGTCGAGAAGCGAACTCATCTCTTCAAGCCTGCCTACCGTGGCGTCTCGCGACAGCAGGTGCGCTCGTTCGACGAGATGGGCGAACCGCTCGTAGTCGAGGTTCGCCTCGTCGATGTGAAGACGGTAGCCCAGCGGCTGATGTTCGAGGAGGGCGCTGCCCGCGCCCCGGCCTGCGACCCGATCAATGCCGAGGCGAAGGCGGTGGACGTAGTTGTGGACATTGTGAGCGTTGAGACGCATGCTCGTGGCCAAAGTTTCGATGTCCACGGTTTGCCCGTGCCTGGCCAGAAGGTAGGAAAGCAGCGCGCGACTGCGTGCCGCGGTAGGCGTCGCGTCGACTCCGTCCACGATCAACTGCACGGGGCCGAGAAGACCGGCCTCGGCCTTCACAATGATCCCCTTCCGTCGTGGACGCGTCGGGCCAGCTCCTCGCGCTGACGAAGCAGCGCGGTTGGCCGGAGGCCGTGAACGCGCTGCATGTGATCAAGCTCGTCTGTGACCAGACGCATGGCCTGGCCCTGTGCGCCGTCCTGCCACAAGGCCTGGGACAGCAGTAGGACGATCCGCTCGTCGCCGGGGTGTTGTGTGTGCAGATCCTGCAGCTCGGCTGTCGCCTGTGAGACCGCGCCGAGAGCCAGCCGGCTTGCGGCGCGTCGAGTCGCCGCGTCCCGCCACATGTCTTCCAAGCTGCGACGCAGGTTGACGATGTACCGTGAGTCCTGTAGCTGGGACACCGGCTGACCTCGCCACAGATTCAGAGCGGCGTCGAACTTCGCAACGGCGAGGTGCGAGTTGCCCTGTGCTTGAGCGGCCTCTCCGTCGTTCAGTAGGAGACGGAACCGGCGCACGTCGATGCGTTCGTCATCGGCGTGAAGGGTGTAACTGACTCGATCGGTCGGAGTGCCTGGATGTGTGGCGATGCGGACCGCGTGTGCATAGGGCCTCAGAGTCTTCCGCAGGTGGTGCATGTGGACCTGAATCGCGGACACTGCGGAGGCGGGAGGTGGACCAGCCCATAGACGCTCCCGGAGCACCGCGGTTGGCACGGCCTGCCCAGCAGAAAGCAGTAGTACGGCGAGGACGGACAGACGTTGGGGGGTCCCTAGGCGGACCTCCGCCCCGTTGCAGGTGGCGCGAACGGGACCAAGCAGGTCGAAGTCCACGACGGCATCGGGCATGCGACTACGATACCAGCGCATTCAGCAGGCGTTAAGTGAGACGAGAGCAGGGTGGGAGAACGGCGGAGCAGTCAGCGGCACGACTATGTCGAGGATGATCCAGGGAGCACATCGGGTGTGGGCCCGGGACGGCCCGTTCATTGAACGTTTGTCGCGCCTCAGGTGATGTGAGTCGCGCGGTAGGGGTATCTGTGCGGCACGAGGGATGTTTGGCGACGTTCATGCCGTAGCTGGCATGAAGGGAGCTGTCAGGAGGGAAGTGCCCCCCGCTGCCAGCGTTCATCGCCCGTTTATCACCGCCTGGGAGCCTCATACAACCGGTGCCGAGTGTGACTTGCCTAGTCCGGCGCCCAGATGGAGGCCCCGGGGGTGGTAGCCCGGGGCTCCTCTGCTGCATATGCCACGACGTGTGCAGACTTTCCGTGAACTCTGGTGCGCCCACCCTCGTTTGAGCTACCGTCAAGTTCTCGCACGCCAGCGAGGACCGATCTGGTCCTGCCTACCAGGGGCCATCCGCAGATCTTCCAACGTCGGTGTGCCGAGACCCAGTCGGACTAGGCACACATCGCAGGGAGAGCTATGCACGGCACCCCTTCCGAGTGGCTGATCGCCGGGGTCGTCGTGACCCTGGCGTTCTTCGCTCTCGTGGCATACATCGTGAAGGTACTGCAGTCCACCAACGTGCTTCCCAGAGTTCTGATCGCCTTGGGCACGCTCTTCGGAGTGCTCCCCGCGATCCTCTATGCCTTGTACCAGGCAGCCTGGATCGGTGCCTGACCGGATGAGGTGAATCCGGGACGTGATGGCTGCGGTGAGCGGTCCGATCTCCGGGCAGTTCACCGCAGCCAGGTGGATCTCCCCGGAGCGGTCTCCTCCACAGGCGCCGAGCCGGGGAGGCCCGCCGCCCAGGGGCCGTCGTCGGTGGGGCGTGGCAGGATGGCGGGGCACTGTGGGGAGGATGACGGGGACGGCATGGCGGAAGGCGGGGTGGCGGTCGGGCGGCGGGCCCGGCAGGTGCTCGCGGAGGCGCGGCGGCTGCGCGATGCCGCGCGGGCCGTGCTCGCCGACCACGCCGGCGCCGTCGCGGAGGTGCGCACCGCGCTCGCCCCGCTGCACGACGAACTCGCCGACCGGGAGCTGGAGTCGATTCCCGTGGCCCGGCTGCGCGACGTCACGGAGGGCCGGCTGCGGCTCGGCGCCCTGGAGGCCGCCGGGTACCCGTCCGTCGGCCAGGTGCTGCGCGCGGGCCGGTACCAGCTGCGGCAGATACCCGGAGTAGGCGCGCACACCGCCGACCAGGCGCTCGCAGCCGCCGGCCAGATCCGCCGGGCGGTCCTGGAGACCGTCGCCCTGCAGCTCGACGCGGACCATCCCGAGCCACGCACGACCGCCCTGGTCGTCGCCCTGCACCGGCTGGTCGAGGCCGGGCCCGAGGCGCGTCGCGCGGTCAACGCCGCCGAGGGACTGGCCCGGGCGCTCGACCCTCTGCTGGCTGACGCCAGGCCCGCCGGCGGCCTGCTGCGCGGGTGGCTGGCCGGGCCGCGGCGGCGGCAGCGGGCGCGCGCCGCGGTGGCCCGGCTCCAGGAGCTGTGCGACGAGGCCGCCGCCCGCCACGTTCCCGCGCTGATCCGGCAGGCGTCGGTGGACCTGCTGCGCGGGCCGGCCACCGAGGTCGAGGCCTGGGTCGGCTTCGAGCTGAACTCCGCCGAGTACTACAGCGTGCTGGCCGAGGTGTCGGGACGCGCCCCCGACCAGGCGGCGGCGGAGGGCTTCCTGCCCGACGAGGTGGCGGAGCGGGTGCGCGCGCAGCCGCTGGACGACACCCACTGCCGCGTCTCGCTGCGCGGCTACCAGTCGTTCGGCGCCCGTTTCGCGCTGGCGCAGCGCCGCGTCATCCTCGGCGACGAGATGGGTCTGGGCAAGACGATCCAGGCGATCGCCGCGCTGGCCCATCTGGCCGCCGAGGGACGAACCCACTTCCTGGTGGTGTGCCCGGCCAGCGTCCTGGTCAACTGGACGCGGGAGATCGCCGCCCGCAGCGCGCTGCGGCCCGTCCCGTTGCACGGACCCGAGCGGCGCGACGCGTTCGCCGAGTGGCGGGAGGCGGGCGGTGTCGGCGTCACGACCTACGACGCGCTGCGCGGCTTCGACCCGCCGGGGGAGGGCGAGTTGGGGATGCTCGTCGTCGACGAGGCGCACTACGTGAAGAATCCGGAGACCCGGCGGTCCCGGTCCGTCGCCGCGTGGTCCGGGCGCTGCGAGCGGGTGCTGTTCCTCACCGGCACCCCGATGGAGAACCGGGTCGCCGAGTTCCGCAACCTGGTCCGCCACCTGCAGCCGGGGCTGCTGCCCCGGGTCGGCGACGACAGCGGCGTCGCCGGGTCCCGGGCGTTCCGCCGGGCGGTGGCGCCGGCCTATCTGCGCCGGAACCAGCGGGACGTGCTGACCGAACTGCCGGAGCTGCTGCACACCGACGAGTGGGAGGAGCTCAGCGCGGCGGACGAGGACGCCTACCGGCAGGCCGTTCTGGCGGGCAACTTCATGGCCATGCGCCGGGCGGCGTACGCGCATCCGGAGAAGTCCGCCAAGCTGCAGCGGCTGCGCGAGCTGGTCGAGGAGGCGGCGGACAACGGGCTGAAGGTCGTGGTGTTCTCGTACTTCCTCGACGTGCTCGGCGCGGTCCGCGCGGCGCTCCGCGCCGAGGTGTTCGGCCCGCTGTCCGGCGCCGTGCCGCCGGCCCGCCGGCAGCGACTCGTCGACGAGTTCGGCGCCGCGCCCGGGCACGCGGTGCTGCTCGCCCAGATCGAGGCCGGCGGCGTCGGGCTGAACCTGCAGGCGGCCTCCGTGGTGATCATCTGCGAACCGCAGATCAAGCCGACCATCGAGCACCAGGCGGTCGCCAGGGCGCACCGCATGGGCCAGGTCAGGCCCGTGCAGGTGCACCGGCTGCTGGCCACCAGCGGCGTGGACCAGCGCATGGTGGAACTGCTGGCGACCAAGTCCCGGCTGTTCGACGCCTACGCCCGCCGCAGCGATGTGGCCGAGGCGAGCCCCGACGCGGTCGACATCTCCGACGGCGCGCTCGCCCGCCGCATCGTCGAGGAGGAGCAGCGGCGCCTCGCCTGACGCTCGAAGCCTGACGCTCGAACGCGGGCTCGTATAGGAGTTCCTGTATCGAATTTGTGTTCCTAAAACACGGTACCTTTTCGTGACATGCGCAACCTCTACTCAATGTTCATATCGAGCCCTATGGTTTGTCTCCGAGGCGCCGAGACGCCGAGACACCGAAGCGTGGGGGATCGATGGTAGAAATCAGGAACGTCGTTGTGCTGGGCGACAGCCTGTCCGACATCGGAAACAAGTGGACCTGGCCCAGCGGCGAGTTGGGGCGGATGTTCGGCGCGATGAGGGTGAACGAAACCGGCCGCTTCAGCGACGGAAAGAACTGGACCGACTTTCTCGTCGACTGGTGCAGCGGCGAGTCGCTCATGTGGGGAAACCGCGACCTGACGATCCGCAGGTCCGCGGACTTCCGCAGGCTGTCGCGCGATTCCGTGCTGGGGGTCAACACCTGGGAGGCGCCCGAGATCGCACCGTGGAAGACCGTCGAGGAATACCTCGCGCGGTCCAGGGAGAGGGATCGGCAGCCGACGACCACCGGGCAGCAGATCACCTACGTCAACTACGCCATGGGTGGCTGCATCGTCACCAGGGACTGGGGCCTGGCGCCGAAGTTCGGCATGCTCACCGACCTCAGGGAGCAGGTGACGGACTACGTCAGGGAGCGCGGCGCCATGGCCGGCGCGTTCTCCGGCGCCACCCTGCACGTCATCTGGATCGGCCTCAACGACTTCGTCACCGTGGAACGCCCCGACTACGACCCCGGGGTGGTCACCACCCTGCCGACCACCAACGACTTCGCGGCCTGGCAGGCCTGGAGCCAGGCGCATCCGGAGGATCTCTCGAACGGCGTGGGAGCCTTCCCCGCCGTGGCGGAGGTGCGGTCCCTGGTCGAGCAGATCAGGTCCACCTTCCCCGACACCGCGCAGAGTCCCAACCACTTCATGGTCATTGACCTGCCGAGCGTCTACAACGCCATCCGGTACATGGAGGGACTGGGGGAGCCCAGGAAGGTGGCGCGGGCGGCGGAGATCGACCCGGTCATCCGGCGCTACAACGCGCTGCTCGACAGCCTCGTCCACCACTGGCCGGCCGGACCGCACGCCCCCGCGCCCGGCACCGTCCACCTGGTGCGGATGAGCAGATGGATGGACCACGTCAGCCAGAACCTGGACACCTGGAAGCTGTCCAAACTGGCCCAGGAGAAGGGCGTACCGGTCTTCTACCGGCCGGGCGTCCCGGGGACGCCGGACAAGGACCCGGCGCAGGACGTGCGCAGACGCATCACCACCAGCGACCTCGGGCATCCGACCGAGGCCGTGTACAGCCTCATGACCCGGTACTTCGTCACCCGGATGCTGGAGAGCGGATACACGCTGGGCCGGCTCACCCGGGACGCCTGGGCGGAACGCGCGCCCTTCCGGGAACTGCCCCTCGACGTCCCGAACTGACGCGCGTTCGCGTTCGTTCGCGGCCCCGCCTGATTCGTCGGGACTTTCGATTACTGTTCCGACTGCCGAACACATTGCCGATTATGTGGACTCCCGGATCGCGTAATGCGAGGTCGGCAACCGACGGGCGGCCGGTTACGCCGGTGTCGGCGGCGCATTCTTCTTGTTGCGACGCCGAAATGGGCTGCGCAACAACCCGATCGCCGCCCACACTGGTGATCGTGCCCGGCGGACCGCGTCCCTCTGGGGGGCGGCGGCCGGGCGCACGGGGTGGCACGCATGGGGGTCGGACACCGGGCAGGTTTTTGTGGGGCCGGTCTGGTGTCCTCCGCGTCGCGCGTCATCGCAGACGTGGTACGGCCTGCCGAGGGCGGGCCGCGTCCCTCCTGGCGGAGGGGGCGAGGAGGGTGGGCGGTGAGAGCGACCGGCGGCCGGGAACGGTCGCCCGGCCGGCATCTCGTCCCGCATCCGGTGCCCGTGCCGCGTCACGTTCGTTTCCCGGCCCACTCCCGGGGCCGGGGAACGAACGCGAACCCCGCACGCCGCGCCCGGCCCGCCGCGCGGCGTGTTCGTACCAGTCCGGTCTGATCATCCGCGCCGGGGATCGCCGCCCTGCCGCGCCCTGCCGCGCCGTCGCGGCGACGACTCCGGACGCCGTTCCGGCCGCTGCCAGAAAACGGTCTCTGTGCCTGTCCTCGGATCCGGAGGCTGGCCCACCCGACCTCCGCAGCGCGGGTGAAGTGCGCCGGAATCGCGCGGACGGGAAACAGGGGGCGGGGCTGGGGACGTTGACCAGGGGTGCGGGAGAGGGCTATCGTAGATAACGATTTCTATGGGCGGCGGCGATCGAAAGGACTACCCATGAGCGAGCGTCCCCTGGCGCTGTTCGCCCTGGACGGCCGGCATCTGCCGCTGCTGTTCCCGCCGGACGTGCTGTCCCGGCTCACCGGCCTCGCCGACATCGATCCGACGCTGGTGGTGCGCGACTTCGGCGACGCGCGGGTGCGGGAGCGGCTGGCCGAGGTCGAGGTCCTCATCACCGGATGGGGCTGCCCGGCCATCCACCCCGAGGCGCTCGCGGCGCTGCCCCGGCTGCGCGCCGTGCTGCACACCGGCGGCACCGTGAAGTACCTGCTGCCGCCGGAGGGGTGGCAACGTGGGCTGGTGGTGTCCTCGGCCGCCGACGCCAACGCGCTGCCCGTCGCCGAGTACACGCTGGGCATGATCCTGCTCGTCGGCAAGGACGTCTTCGCGCTGCGCGAGAGCTACCGCGCCCGGCGCGGTTTCACGCTCGGCGAGGTGCACGGCCGGGTGGGCAACCTCGGCCGGCGGGTCGGCGTCATCGGCGCGTCCCGGATCGGCCGGCGGGTCGTCGAGTTGCTGCGCGCCTTCGACTTCGAGGTGGCGCTGCACGACCCGTACCTCGACCCGGACGACGCCCGGCGGCTCGGCGTGCGCGCGGTGGGCCTCGACGAGCTGCTCGCGGGCAGCGACATCGTGACGGTGCACGCCCCGGCCACCGGCGAGACCCGGCACCTGCTGGACGCGGCCCGGCTGGCGCGGATGCCGGACGGCGCCGTGCTGATCAACACCGCCCGCGGCAGCCTGGTGGAGACCGACGCGCTGACCGCGGAGCTGGTCAACGGGCGGCTGGGCGCGGTGCTCGACGTCACCGAGCCGGAACCGCTCCCGACCGACTCCCCGCTCTACGACCTGCCCAACGTCGTTCTCACCCCGCATATCGCCGGCTCGCACGGCAACGAGCTGCGCCGGCTCGGGCTCACCGCCGTGCACGAGCTGGAGCGGCTGCTGACCGGCGTTCCGCTGGTCCACCGGGTCGAGCCCGACGAGCTGGAGCGCGCGGCCTGACCCGGCCGCCCGTGGCCGGCCCCGGTCACGGCTCGGGAACGACGGCGACCGGACAGGCCGCGTGCTGCAGCACCGGGTGGCTGACCAGGCCGAGCTGGAGCCCGGGTCCGTCCTCCCGCCGGTGCGCGCCGAGCACCAGCAGGTCCGCGCTCTCCGCCGCGGCCAGCAGCGCCCGGCGGGGCGAGCCCTCGACGACGTCCGAACGCGCCGGCACCTCCGAGTGCTTCTGGGTGGCCCGCTCCAGCACCCCGGTGACCAGCGTCTCCGCCGCGCCGGGCGCGTCGTCCCCGACCACGCTGTCCCCGCCGGTGCCGGAGCGCCGCCAGGCGTGCACGGCGCTCAGCTCGCAGCCGCGGGCGGCCGCCTCCCGGAAGGCGAAGTCGACGGCGGCAGCGGACTGCGGCGTGCCGGCCAGGCCGAGTGCGACGCGGGCCCAGGCGCCCTGGGCGGCGGGGCCGGCGCCGCGGACCACGACGGTCGGGCAGCCGGCGCGCCCCGCCACGCCGAGGGCCACCGAGCCGAGCGGCGCGGCGGCCAGCGGCCCCCGGCCGCGGCACCCGACGACGAGCGCGAAGGCGCTGCGGCCCTCGCTCAGCAACGCCTCGACCGGCGCCGCCGCCAGCACGTCCTGGGACAGCGGCAGGCCGGGCCGGCGGGCGGCGGCCCGCCGCTCGGCCGCGGCGAGCACCTCACGGGCCAGGATCTGCGGCGCGGGCCGGTCGAGACCCACCACGGGGGTGAGGTCCTCGTACCGCTCCCAGAGCGTGGCGTAGACGATCCGCAGGCCGCGCCCGTGGTGAGCGGCCTCGTCGGCGGCCCAGTCGACGGCCCGCAGGCTGGCGGCCGAGCCGTCGACCCCCACCACCACGGGCTGCTCCACGGCGCCACCGCCTCTCGTCCTCACGTTCCAGGACAGCACTCGGGGCCGGGTCCCGCCACGCGAGCCGCGGCCGGCGGAGCCGGTCGGCGCCGCCGGATCGGCGGCGGCTCAGCACTCGCCTATGGGGCCTCCGTCCTTCCGGGTGACAGTGACCACGGAGGGGCGGGCGAGGTGTCCGGGACCGTCGGGCCAGGACGACACCGGCTGGTCCGCGCTGGCGCCGTCGACCTCGCCCGGATGCTGCACGGCCACCAGGACCCGGTCCCGCTCCACTATGGGGCCGCAGGTCTCCGCGCCGACCGGCACGGTGAGGAACTGCTTGACGTTGCCGCGGCACGGGCCGTCGAGCGCGACGCCGAACAGGCCGTCGTTGAAGCCCAGGGCGTTGCCGTCGGTGGAGAGCCACAGGTTGCCGTGCGGGTCGAAGGCCACGTTGTCCGGGCAGGAGATCGGGCTGACCTGGTCCTTGGGGAAGCCGGCGTAGTACGAGTCGGGCGACTCGGGGTCGCCGCAGACCAGGAAAAGCCGCCAGGTGAAGCGCGTCGCGGCCGGATCGCGGTGGTGCTCCTGGAGCTCCAGGACCTGGCCGTGCTTGTTCTCGGTGCGCGGATTGACCTCGTCGGGGCCCGCCTCGCCGTCGAGGCCGCGCTCGGTGTTGTTGGTCAGCGGGACGTACACGGTGCCGGTGTCGGGGTGCGGCTGGACGTCCTCGGGCCGGTCCATCTTGGTCGCGCCCACCGTGTCGGCGGCCAGCCGCGTGAAGACGTAGACCTCCTCGGCGGTCATCCCGTCCACGAAGGAGCGGTCGCCGCTGGCCAGCGGGATCCACTCGCCGGTGCCGTCGAAGCCGCCGTCGGAGGGCAGCGTGCCCGAACCGTCGATCTCCTCGGCGGGGCTGTTCCCGGTGAACCGGGCGACGTAGAGGGTGCCGTGCTCCAGCAGGCCGCGGTTGTGCCGCCTGGCCTGCCGGCTGTCGCCGCTGTCATGCCGCATACGGTCCCGGGAGACGTACTTGTAGAAGTAGTCGAAGCGCTCGTCGTCGCCCAGGTAGACGGCCACCCGGCCGTCCGGCGTCGGGTGGGGCCCGCCGCCCTCGTGCTTGAACCGGCCGAGCGCGGTCAGCTTGCGCGGCATGGCCTCCGGGTCGAGCGGGTCGACCTCGACGATCCAGCCGAGGCGGTTCGGCTCGTTCGGCTCCCGGGCCAGGTCGAAGCGGGGATCGAAACGCTCCCATTTGCGGTCGGTCTCGCCCTCCGCGAAGCCGTAGCGCTCCAGCCTCCCCCGGGCGACCGGATCGACGACGGACTCCAGGTTCGCGAAGTACTGGTTGAAGTTCTCCTCGCCGGACAGCACGGTGCCCCACGGGGTGACGCCGCCGGCGCAGTTGTTGATGGTGCCCAGCGACACGGTGCCGGTCGGGTCGGCGGAGGTCCGCAGCAGTTCGCTGCCGGCCGCGGGACCGGTGATCTCGAACGGGGTGGTGGCGGTGATCCGCCGGTTCAGCGCGTGCCCGACGACCGGCGTCAGCGCGCCGGAGCGGCGGTCCTCGGCCAGCACCACCACCGACATGCCGTGCGCGGCCCAGGCGATCTCCACCTGCTCGCGGGTCGGGTTCTCCGGGTCGTAGCCGAGGAACATCAGCTCCTCGTTGGTGTACTCGTGGTTCGCGACGAGGACCCGGCGGTGGCGTTCGCCCGGCACGTCGAAGAGCGCCAGGAAGTCGCAGTTGTAGCCGAACTGGGCGGCCTGGGCCGCCGCGGTCTGCCGGCTCGGGGCGAAGTCGGGGGCGCCGGACAGCAGCGGGTCGCCCCACCGGACCACCACGTGCTGCCGATAGCCGGGCGGCACGGCGACGGCGTCGGCAGTGCTCTCCGGCACCGACTCGAAGTCCAGGCCGCGCGGCCCCCGGCCCGCGCCGCCCCCCGCGCCGGCCGCCGCCCGAGCCGTCGCCGCCGGGACCGTGGCCGTGCCCGCGGCCACGGACACCACGGCGCCGGCGCGGAGCACCGAACGGCGCGTCGCCCCTCTGGATATCGCCTCGGCTATCACGTCGCCGAGGTAGGCGTTCTCCGACCGGTTCGGCGCCGGGTGGCTACACGCGTCACCACAGCGATAGCGGCAGGTCAGGGCCGACCGGCCGCCCCGGTGGGAGGTGAGCAGCGGCAGCGGCACGATGCGTGCGCCGTCGCTGCTCGGACCTCCCCTCCGGTCGCGGTTCCGGTCGCCGTTCTGCTCTCGGGCCTGCTCTCGGGTCTCGTCGCGGGCCTCGTCCCGGGATCGGCGGTCCATGGGCAACCTCCAGTGATGTCCGTGGGGGAAGCCCACAACGCACCACAAGGGTTGATCACTGTCAATCCGTGTCGCACACGTTGCCCGGAGTTTCCCTGCGGAGCGGGGTGAGCGCGGCGCGCACGGAGGACCAGGAGCGCAGCCTCGCGCCGACGGCCTCGCCGGCCGTGGTGACGGCCTCCCGGTGGGCGGTCTCCAGCACGTCGTCCAGGAGCACCCGCCGGTCGGCGGTGGCGGACAGCACCGCCGCCTCGACCATGGCCAGGCTCAGCACGTTCTCGTGCACCTCGCCCATGGGCACGGTCCCGGTGCGCAGGGCGTGCGTGAACTCGGCGAGGGAGCCGTCGATGCCCTCGCCGGGGCTGGGCATCCGCAGCTCCGGCGGCAGCTCAGGATCGGCGTCCGGCTCGGGCACCTCGGCGTCCGGCACGCCGGCGGCGGGACCGCCGGCCGCGGGACCGCCGGTGGCCTCCAGCTCGGCGGGGTCGTCGCCCGACCAGCGGGCGGTGCCGTGCTCGCCGCTGAGCCGCCAGGACCCGTTCCAGGAGGTCTCCATGCCGGTGCTGCACCAGCTGCCCGTGTAGACGTAGCGGATCCCGTCGGTGAACTCGAAGATCGCGGTGGTGGCCGCGTCGCCCGCGTACCAGCTCCACGCCGGGTTGTACTCCTGGCAGTAGACGGAGACGGGCTCGGCGTCGAGGAGGTAGCGGGCACTGTCGAACGGGTGGATGGCCATGTCGAGCAGCAGCGGATGCGCCATGGCGTCGCGGAAGCCGCCGAAGTGCGGGCCCCGGAAGAACTCCGTGGTGAGGATGCCGAGCGCGCCGAGCCGGCCGGCCAGTCGCCGGAAATGGGCCAGCTGCCGGTTGTAGCGGCGGGACTGGCTGACCATGAACAGCCGCCCCGACAGCTCGGTCGCGGCGACCAGCCGCAGCGCCTCGGCCAGGGTCGCGGCCACCGGCTTCTCGCCGAGCACCGGCAGCCCCAGGTCGAGGGCCTGGAGGGTGACCGGGAGATGGGCGGCGGGCACGGTCACGTCGATCACGGCGTCCGCCTCGGTGGCCGCGGCCACCGAGGCCAGGTCGGTGCCGGTGGGCAGGTCGGGGACGCCCGCCTCCACGGCGGCGGCCCGCGCCGCCAGCGGGTCCAGGTCGACGATCCCGGCGAGCACCACGTCGGACGCGGCGGTCAGGGCCCGCAGCCAGGCCCGGCCCATGGAGCCGGCGCCGACGACGAGCATCCGCAGCGGGCGGCCGTCCGCCGCCACGGTCGCGAAGGCCGGCCCGGTCATGCCGCCGGCTCCGGGTCCGCGAACCAGCCGGCGGCGCTGCGGGCGATGTCGGGCAGCGCCCGTTCCCGGGACGGCGCCGCCCAGGTCACCGCGTTGGCGATGACCCGGCGCACGTCGGGGTGGTGGTAGACGGGATAGTCCTGGTCGCCGGGGCTGAAGTAGAAGATCTTCCCGTGGCCGCGCCGGAAGGTGCAGCCGCTGCGGAACACCTCGCCGCCCGTGAACGAGCTGACGAACACCAGCTCGTCGGGGGCGGGGATGTCGAAGAACTCCCCGTACATCTCCTGTTCGTCGATGACGATCGGGTGGGGCACGCCGTCGGCGATGGGATGCGTCGGGTTCACCGTCCAGACCAGCTCGCGGTCCCGCTCGTTGCGCCAGCGCAGGGTGCAGGTGGTGCCCATCAGCCGGACGAAGATCTTCGAGAAGTGCCCCGAGTGCAGCACGATCAGCCCCATGCCGGACAGCACGTGCCGGTGCACCCGCTCCACCACCTCGTCGGCGACCTCGCCGTGCGCCATGTGTCCCCACCAGGTGAGGACGTCGGTCTCGGCCAGCACGGCCTCGGTCAGGCCGTGTTCGGGATCGTCCAGGGTCGCGGTGCGGACGGTGACGCCGGCGCCGAGGTGCGTGGAGACGCCGTCGGCGACGGCGCCGTGCATCCCGTCCGGGTACAACTCGGCGACGTTCGCGTCCCGTTGTTCGTGGCGGCCCTCGCCCCAGACGGTCACCCGCAGCGGGGCGGTGAGGGGAGCGGCGGAGAGGATCGGTGCGGAGGGGGTTGGCGCGGAAAGCGCTGGTTCGGAGTGTGACGGCATCGCGCGACGCTAGGTCGCCCCGCTCGGAACCGTCAAGAGGGTGCCCGACCAGCGGGCAGGGCGCGGGCTCGTCGGTGACGGGCCCGCGCCCCGGGGTGGTGCTGGGTGGTGCGGAGGTGCTCAGGCGGTGCAGCTGACGGTGGCGTCGGCCCAGTCCGCGTGGTCGGAGTTCTTGCCGTTGCCGCCGTCGGTGACGACCAGTTCGACGAAGCTGGCGCCGCTCACGTCGGCCGTGAGTGGCTGCGCCGGGGCGGTGCCGTTGAGCACGCCGGTGGCGGCGACCCGGGTGCCGTCGGCCCAGACCTCGAAGGTGACGCTGCCGCGCTGCGGCGGCCCACCGCCCGCCCCGGCCGCGTCGTCGATGCCGACCTGGGCGGAGAACACGTCACACCGGCCGGCGGTGTAGATCTCGACCGTGCTGGGCGCGTGGGTGCCCAGCCCCTTGTCGAAGACCGTGCCCTCGATGGTGATCGGCGTGCCGTCGCCCGCCGCGACGCTGCCGACGTTGGTGTCCCGCTCGACGGGCCCCTGACCGTTCGCCTCGCGCACGAACGCCAGATCGCTGACGTACGAGGTGCCCTCGCCCGGCGGGACGAGGACCTGCGCTTCCACGGTCAGCGAGTCCTGTCGCGGCTGGTGGCGTGGTGAGCGGTAGTCCGCGGTGACCGTGAGGTCGTAGCTGCCGCCCGGGGTGCCCGGCGGGATCTCCACCGTCCAGTCGGTGGTCAGCGCGGCGTCCGTCGCCAGGGCCGGGGACGTGGTGGCCGAGCCGGCCTCGATCGTCCAGCCCTCGGGGCCAGCGACGTCGACGGAGACGGACTTCGCCGGGGTGCGGCCCAGGTTGGTGACGGCCGTGGTCAGCTCCGCCGTGGTGCCGGCCTCGCTCTGGACGGCGCTGGCGCCGACCTCGACGGCCGACGGGTACTGGGCCCAGTCGCCGTCCGGCGACACCCGGAAGACCTCGATGCCGTGGGCGGGCACGGTGGCGGAGATGGTGCCCGCGGTCTGGTAGCTCTCGTGCTCCCAGAGGTCACGCATCTCGTAGGCGTCCGCCGCCGGCAGCCCGACCGCCTCGGCGGTGGTCCCGACGTGCTGCGCCGTGTCGGACTCGTTGAACAGCGCGACCGCGCGGCTGCCGTCCGCCATCTCCTTGCTGAGCACCCAGGCGCCGTTCTCGGAGGAGACGACGGTGCCCTGGCGGCCGAGCGGGTCCTGGTCGACGGCGATGACCTCGGTGTTGCCGAGGATGTCGAACGTCTCCTCGCTGGCCACCCGCAGGTCCGAGCCGATGAGCAGCGGCGCGGCCATCATCGCCCACAGGCTGAAGTGGCTGCGGTACTCGGTGTCCGTCATGCCGCCGTTGCCGACCTCCAGCATGTCCGGGTCGTTCCAGTGGCCCGGGCCCGCGTACTCGGCGAGCTCCACGTTCCGCTTGAAGATCGACATCACGCTGTCCCAGGTGTCGGTGATGTCGCCGGTCGTGCGCCACAGGTGGCCGACGTCCTGGGCCCAGGTCCAGGGCTGGTTCTGACCCCACTCGCAGATGCTGTAGACGATGTCGCGTCCGGTGGCCGCGAGCGCGTCGCGCATCGCGGTGTAGCGCTCGACGGCGTCCACACCCTGGTTGTTGCAGTTGTCGTACTTGAGGTAGTCCACACCCCAGTCGGCGAACTGCTGCGCGTCGCTGACCTCGTGGCCCAGCGCGCCGGGGAAGCCCGCCGGATTGCAGGTCTTCGTGCCGGCGCTCGTGTAGATGCCGAACTTCAGGCCCTTGGAGTGGATGTAGTCGCCGAGGGCGTCGAGGCCGCTCGGGAAGCGTTCGGGGTCGGGTACCAGCTTGCCGTTCTCGTCGCGTTCGGGGAGCGCCCAGCAGTCGTCAAGGTTGACGTACTCGTACCCGGCGTCCTTGAGCCCGGACTCGACGAAGAGATCGGCGATGCCCCTGACCATCTCCTCGTTGAACTCCGGGCGGCAGTGCGTGGAGTTCCAGTTGTTGAAGCCCATCGGGGGCGTCAGGGCCAGGTTGTCGCCGGGTGGCGCGGCCACCGCGTCGGGGGCGACGTCCGTGGGCGTCGCGGACGCCGCCGGCGCGGCGACGCCCATGGCGCAGGCGAACGCGACCGCTAAGGTCGCGAGACGTCTCCGTGGTTGGGAAGAGCGCATGGTTCCGGGGTACCTCCATCTTCGCAGGATCACGGAACGTGATCACCCTGGCTGTGCCGGGGTGAGCGCTCATGTTAGTTCTTGTCGCTACCTGTCGGAAGGAGTCTGTTCGAATAGGGATCATCCGAAGTCTCGAACGCGGTACTGCATCACGCGGTAGGGCCACCCCGCCGCGGTGTTCCACTGGCTGACCGACAGGTGCAGGTCGGACAGGGTGGACCCGGGGATGACGTAACCCCCGTAGAGCTGGGCGACGTGCGAGTCGTCCTCCTGCCCCCACGCCCCGCCCCAGATCAGGGTCTGCCGGTGGGCGGTGTAGAGGTTCGAGGTCGGGGTGTCCATGATGATGCCGTCGATGCGGTAGTCACCCGCGTTGAACCAGGTCAGGACCCATTTGCCGCCCAGCGGCCGCAGGCACAGCTCGCCGAACCGGCCCTCCAGGATCGGGGTCGGCGGGTTGCCCCACGCCCACACCCCGTCCCGGTAGCCCCACGGCTCGTACGCGGCGAGGTCGGTCAGCCGGTCGGACCGCACCCGGTGCAGGATGATCGGCTTGTCCCGCTGGAACCCGGTCGAGTAGACGTAGACGAAGCCGTCGTTGCCCTCGCCCCAGCCGAACAGCTGGAACATCCCGCCGTGCAGGTCCGGCGGGAACTTCGCGCCGGTGTGCGTCCAGGTGGCGCCGGAGTCGTCCGAGCGCCAGATCTCCGTCCAGACCACGTTGCCGAGGCCCTTGTTCACCATGACGTGCAGATAGATGGTGCCGCCGATGGTGATCACGTCGGAGGGCAGCACGGTGGAGAACACCGGGTTGTCGTGCTCGTAGAACCAGAACTGCTCGGCCGCGGCACCGCCCACCGCGCCCGACCAGGTCACCCCGGCGTCGAGGTCGGTGGTGCTGGACCAGAGGCCCACCGGCGAACGCCACCAGCCGGCGCCCACCGCCGCGCCCTCGAAGGTGTCGCCGAAGACGAACAGCAGCCGGCCGTCGGGGGTCCGCACGGGGATGCCCAGGTCCGTGGCCTCCATCCGGAACCGGGTGGTCAGTCCCGGACCGGTGAGGTCGGCGATCTTCGTCGTCTGGAGCGCCCGGGTCCCCGGGCCGCTCCCGCCGGTGGCCGCGGCGGCGAGACCCGGGGCGTGCAGGGCGAGCCCGCCGCCCACGACGCCCGCCGCCGCTCCCCTGAGGAACCCGCGCCGACCGGTCGGTCCTTCGTTCTGCCTGGTCATGCGCGTGTCCTCCTGGTGTGGTCCGCGGGTCCCGGGGCGGGTCAGGCGATGTGGTCCCGGATCCAGACGCCGGCCTCCTTCAGCGCGCCCGGGTCCGCCCACTGCCCGCTGGAGCAGGTGTCGGGCTGGAAGACCGCGCCGCTGCGGAAGTCGTCGGAGTAGTTCCAGTTGGTCCAGCTGATGTTCTTCTCCGCCAGCAGGTCCAGGTAGCGCTGCGCCATGGCGAAGTCGTTGGGGCCGTCGCCGGTGTACTCCTGGGTGCCGAACTCCGTGACGAACATCGGAAGCTGCTCCGCGGCCCGGGAGAGGGTGTTCAGATACTCGTCCTGGTGCGACGCCGCGTAGAAGTGGAAGGTGTACATGACGTTCTCGGCGTTCACCGGGTCGGCGACGATCTCGGACTCGTCCGTGCCGTCGGAGACGCCGAGCGAGGACCAGGCCGGGGTGCCCACCAGGACGACCGCGTCGGGGTCACCGGCCCGCACCACCGGGATCATCTCCTCGGCGTAGCTCCTGATCGACTGCCAGCCCACGCCGTTGGGCTCGTTGGCGATCTCGTAGATCAGGTTGTCCTGGTCGCCGTGGCGTTCGGTGATGTCGGTGAAGAACTGCCGCGCCAGGTCCGTGTTGGCGTTCGGGTCGCCCGGGTCGAGCATGTGCCAGTCCACGATGACGTACATGCCGCGGGCCGTCGCCTGGTCGATGATGCGGCTGGCCAGGTCGGTGAAGTACTCGGGGTCCGTCTCGTACCCGTCCTCCTGGACGTACGTGGACACCCGCAGCACGTCCGCGCCCCAGTCGTTGGCCAGCACGTCCAGGGACTCGTCGGTCACGCAGTGCTCGAACCACTGGGTGCCGTGGGTGCTCATCCCGCGCAGCTGCACCGGCTGCCCGTCCTCGCCGCACAGCGTGGTGCCGCACACCTCGAGGCGCCCGTGGTCCTCGAACGGGGTGGCCGCAGCGGCCTGGGTGGTGGACGCCGAGACGAGGCCCGCGACGGCGGCGCACAGCGCCGTCAGGCCGCCGGCCCAGGCCAGGGCGCGCCCGCGGCGGGACCCGTGGCGGCCGGCCCGGCCCGAAACAAGGGGGTGGCGTGATGACATGGCCGTCCTCTCCAGAACACCGGGTGTGACGGACCCGGAGGTGGGGGTGATGGAGCTGAGGTCGTTGTGACCGTAAGCGGAAGCCCGACGCGGGTCAACAGGTCTGCACCACTGCCCGACCACCCGAACGGGGAACGCCGCCCCGCCCGCGGAGTCCCGGCGGCGCCGGACGCGGGCGAGGCGGCGGATGAGGCGGCGGATGAGGTGGTGGATGCACCAAGCCGCCCCGCACCGGGACCAGTTGGCCGCGCAGTGCGGGCGGCTCGGCGGCTAGCCGGGGAGCGTCGGGGCGTCCGCCTCGGTGAACTCGCGGGTGCCGAGGACGTGACCGCGCCGGTCCAGCGCCCTGACGCGGTACGCGGTCGCGTCCCCGGGGCACCTGACGGTGGCGGTGGTCTCGAAGCCGGTCCTGCGGACGGTGTCCAGGGGGACGAAGCCCTGACGCGGTACGCGGGCCTCGATGCGCCAGTGGCGCACCTCCGTGGCGCCGTTCCATGACAGGTGGAAGGTGCGGCGGCCGGCGGCGTCCGGGTCGGTCCAGGCCATGTCGGGCGGCGTGGCCGGCATCCCCTTCCAGTCGGCGCGCAGCGTCCGGTAGGTGACGGTGCCCTGCTCGAAGCTGCCGGTGAACACGGGTTCGCCGTCGCGGAACTCCACCATCGTCGAGGAGCTTCCGTAGGAGACGAGACGGCCGCCGCGCTCCGTCTCCTGGTTGTTGCCCATGGCCTCGCCGAAGACGGGTTCGGCGGGCCGGAGGTCCTCGTCCAGCCGGGCGGTCATCCGCTTCTCGTCGAGGGTCCAGACCGCGCCGCGCGAGTGCTGCGGGTCGCGGCTGTTGCCGTTGTCGAAGACCGAGAGTCGCCCGTCCGGCAGCCGCCGGGCGTCGTGCTGGAAGCTCGGCATGTCGGCGGCGTCGGCGAAGGCGAAGTCGCTGGCCCTGCCGCCGAACCGCCAGACGATCCCGCCGCTGGTCCGGTCGATCCGGTAGACGGTGCTGGTGTGCCTCCCGCTGACCAGGATGGTGCCGTCCCGGTCGTAGGCCAGGGAGTTGACGTGCAGGTAGTCCAGTGGCTCCGCCCTGTCCAGCGGCAGTTCCGACTCGGTGACCGGTATGTGGTCGAAGGAGTTCCACTCGAAGGTGACCCGGCCGGTGGCGGTGTCCTGTTCCTGCAGCAGCGCACCCACCACCGCGGCCTCGGCCGGTCCGCCGTGCGCGCTCAGGTCCATGGTGACGTGCTGGTAGGCCAGCAGCAGCACCCGGGACCCGTCGGGGCTCGTCGCGAAGTCGTGCATGTCGGTCTGGTGGCCGGCCACGGCGAAGGACGCCACCCGGGTGTAGGACGAGTCCAGCACGACGAACGCGCCGCCGGAGTACACGCTCAGGGCCGGCCTGCCCCGGAAGGTCAGGGGCGCGAGGGCCATGTGGTCGCCCTCGGCGATCCACACCGGTTCCCCGTCGTTGTCGTAGATGACCGCGCCGTGGAACGTGACCTCGTCCTCCAGCAGCTGGTAGCCACCCGACGCCGTCGGCCGGATGACGATGCCCTCGAGGGGCGTGGTGAGCAGGAAGCCGTCGCCCTCCCGACCGGTCCGCGTCGTCGTGAGCACCGGCGTCGGGGCGTCGGTCGCGCGCGTCCCGTGGAGGGTCCGCCCGGCCGCGGTCCCAGCCGTGGTCCCAGCCGTGGTCTGCGCGCCGAACGCGGGTACGGGCGCGACGAGCGGCGCGCCAACGGCTAAGGCGCCGGCCAGAACCGCGCGCCGACGGGGACCGCCGCTCCCGCCGCCTCGTGCCATACGTCCTCGTTGCTGCATGGGGATCCCTTCTCTCCCGGGCGGCGAGCCCGGATAGTGCCGGGTGATTTCGCCGTGTGAACAAAAACCGGTCGGCTGTTCCGGGAAAGAGGATGCGCACGGGGAAATGAGAGACCGCTTAAGAAACGGGCATCCTCATCATATTCTCAGGTATCCCAGGCCGCGTGCGACCGCGTGCCGCGACCGCTCAGAAAACCCGGCCGCCCCGACGCGCCGGTGCGGCGTCGGGGCGGTGCGTCGGGGTCGTTCGTCGGAGGGCGGCGGCCTCATTCGGGCAGCGGGGGCGTGTCCTCCTCGGTGATCTCCCGGGTGCCGAGGACGTGGCCGTGCCGGTCCAGCGCCCTGATCCGGTAACGCGTCGCCTTCCGCGGCGCGGTGACCGTGGCCGCGGTCTCGAAGCCGGTCCTGCGGACGGTGTCCAGGGGCACGTAGCCGAGGAGCGGGACGCGGGCCTCGATGCGCCAGCACCGGACCTCGGTGGCGCCGTTCCAGCTGACGTAGAAGGTGCGGCGGCCCGCCGCGTCCGGCACGGTCCAGGCGACGTCCGGCGGCACGGCCGGGGTGCCCTTCCAGCCGGCGCGCCGCACCCGGTAGCTCTGCCTGCCGTCCTCGAAGTTCGCGGTGAACACCGGCTCGCCGTCCAGGAACTCCACGATCCGCGAGGTGATGCCGTAGGCGACCAGGTGGCTGCCCGAGTCCGTCATCTGGTTGCTGCCCCCGCTCGGCGAGAACACGGGCTCGTCCGGCTGGAGATCCTCGTCCAGCGTGGCGGTCATGGTGGTCTCGTCGAGGGACCAGACCGCGCCGCGCGAGTACTGGGGGTCGCGGTGGTTGCCGTTGTCGAACACCGACAGGCGGCCGTCCGCCAGGCGCAGCGCGTCGTGTTGGCTGCTGGGCATGCTCTCGGGATCGGCGAAGGTGAAGTCGCTGGCCTTGCCGCCGAACCGCCAGATGATCTCGCCGCTGGACCGGTCGATCTTGTAGATCGTGCTGGTCTCCTTCCCGCTCATCAGGATGTTGCCGTCGTGGTCGTACTTGAGCGAGTTCGTGTGCACGAAGTGCACGCCGTTCTGGATGGTCTGGTGCGTCTCGGTGAGCGGGATGTGGTCGAGGGCGTCCCACTCCCAGGTGACCTCGCCGGTCGTCGCGTCCTGCTCCTGGATGATCGAGGTGACGACCACCCCGTCGACGGACCCGCCGTAGGGACTCAGGTCGTAGGGCACGGGCAGGTAGGACAGGTGCAGCACCCGGGAGCTGTCCGGGCTGATCGTGAACTCGTGCGCGTCCGCGGTGAGTCCGACGATCGTGAACGAGGCGATCTCCTGGTAGGACGCGTCCAGCACGATGCCCTGGCCGTTCGAGAACATGCTCAGCGCCGGCCTGCCGCGGAAGGTGATGGGCGAGATGACACCGTGCTGCCCGGGGTACCACCACACGAGTTCGCCGTCGTTGTCGTAGATGGCCGCGCCCCGAGGGCTCGGCGGCTCCTCCGGCGGCTCGTCGCCGTCGTCGGACGCGGCGGCCTCCGAGGGTGGCGCGCTCCGGCTGCCGCTGGGCGTGCTCAGCAGCAGTCCCGGGTCCTCCCGGCCGGTGCGCGTGGTGGTCAACACCGCGGCGACGATGTCGGGGCGCGACCGGTAGACGGGCTCCGCCGTGGTCTCGGCGGCGGTTGGTGCGGCGGCCGGCGCCTCGGCCTGTCCGGCGGTCCGTCCGGCCGCGACCGCCCGTCCCGACGCGACGAGCGGCGTGCCCGCCGCTAACGCGCCGACCAGCACCGTCCGCCGGCGTGCTGTGAGGCCATCGGCATCGCCTCGTGAATTCCGTCCTCGCTGCTGCACGGACGTCTCCTCCTCGACCTGGGGACCCGTCGCCCCGTTCGTGTCACGCGGCGTCGCCGCGTGGTAAGGCTTTCGCATGTCGCGGAACGAGCATGCGCATGGTCCTGTGAGGATTCCGTAAGTTCGGGTCGGGGCGCAGCAGGCGCGGCGGGCACGGGAGTTCCGCGCCGCCCGGGAGGCCGACACCGGCGGTGGTTACGCAAACAAATGGAAAGCGCTTTCCATGCGGGGTGCCCACCTCATAGGGTTGGCGCGGGCCGCCTAGGTCCTGTCCGGTGGGTCGGCGCGGGCCCGCGAAGATCCGCCGGACAGGGCTTAGCGCCCCCCACCTGCGATCGTTGCGAAGGGACCAGCACCACCATGCCGACTTCGACGGATCCGACGGGCGGCCGGCGCACGCGCTACGCGCTGGTCGGCACCGGAAGCAGGGCGCGCAGCTACCTGCGCGCCCTCGTCCTCGACCATCCGGACATGACGGAACTCGTCGCGCTGCTCGACCCGAACCCGACCCGACTGGACTTCCACCTGGAGTCGCTGCGCGAACTCGGCGTGGCCGAGGAGCAACTGCCGGCCCGGTACGCGGGCGGCGAGATCGAGCGCATGATCAGCGAGCGCTCCGTCGAGCGGGTGATCGTCACCTCGCCCGACCACACGCATGCCGACGTCGTCGCGCGGGTGCTGCTCGCGGGCGCGGACGTGATCGTCGAGAAGCCGCTGACGATCGACGCCGAGGGAACGCGTCGGATCACCGAGGCGATGGCGACCTCCGGACGCGAGGTCGTCGTCACCTTCAACTACCGCTACTCACCACGGAACTCGGCGCTGCGCGAGCTGATCGCCTCGGGCGCCCTGGGCCACGTCACCAGCGTGCAGTTCGAGTGGGTGCTCGACACCGCGCACGGTGCGGACTACTTCCGCCGCTGGCACCGCGACAAGGCGAACTCGGGCGGCCTGCTGGTGCACAAGGCGTCGCACCACTTCGACCTGGTCAACTGGTGGATCAACGACGTGCCGCGCCGGGTCTACGCCTCCGGCGGGCTGCGCTTCTACGGGGCGGAGAACGCCGCGCGCGACGGGCGGGGCGAACGCCCGGCCCGTGGCACCGGCGCGCCGGGAGCCGGCACCGACCCGTTCCTGCTGGACCTCCGCGCCGACGACGTCAACCGACGCCTCTACCTGGAGGCCGAGCAGCACGACGGCTACCTCCGCGACCAGGACGTCTTCACCGAGGGCATCACGATCGAGGACAACCTGTCCCTCGTCGTCGACTACGCCGGCGGCGCGTCGATGAGCTACGCGCTGAACGCGCACAGCCCGTGGGAGGGCTACCGGGTGGCGATCAACGGCACGGCCGGCCGCGCCGAGCTCGAGGTGGTGGAGCGTTCCGCGGTCCGGACCGAGGCGAGCCGCCCGGTCGTCGTCGACCCGAGCGCCACCGGCGACGCCGCCGCGACGGAGGGGGCCCGGCGGGCCGTCGAGCGCCTGCTCTTCCAGCCGCACTGGGAGGTGGCCAGGGAGGTTCCCATCCCCAAGGGCACCGGCGGGCACGGCGGCGGCGACGCGGCACTGGGCCGCGCGCTGTTCCGCGGCGTCAGCGACGACCCGCTGGGCCGGGCGGCGAACGTCGTCGACGGCCTGCACGCGGTCTCCGTCGGCATCGCCGGCAACCGCTCCCTCGCCACCGGCCTCCCGGTCCTGATCGCCGACCTGGACCTGGGGTCCGCTCCCGGCTAGCCGCCGGACGGCCACCGCCCGGTCGGGGCGCCGAAGAACTCGGTTGCCCCGCCCGGGCGACGCTGCCAGGGTCGGATCCCATGCCCACCTTCTCCGCGCACGACGGCACCACGCTCTCCTACCGGGTGTCGGGAGCCGGCGCGCCGCTGGTCTGCCTCGCCGGCGGGCCGATGCAGGACCCCGGCTACCTCGGCGACCTCGGCGGCCTGTCCGCGCACCGGCGGTTGGTCGTGCCGGACCCGCGCGGCACCGGCCGGTCGGCCGTCCCCGACGACCCGGCAAGCTACCGCTGCGATCGGCTGGTCGACGACGTGGAGGCGCTGCGCGAGCATCTCGGCCTCGACCGGCTCGACCTGCTCGCGCACTGCGCCGGCGCGAACCTGGCCGCGTCGTACGTCGCCCGCCATCCGGAACGCGTCGGCCGGCTGGCGCTGATCACGCCGAGCGTCTTCGCCGTCGGCATCGTCATCCCCGGGGAGGTCCGGCGCGAGACGGCGGAACTGCGGCGCGGCGAGCCGTGGTTCGACGAGGCGTTCGCGGCGTTGGGCGAGCTCGCCGCCGGACGGGTGACCGAGGACGCCGTCCGGGCTGTCGCCCCGCTCTCCTACGGCCGCTGGGACGCCGCCGCGCGGGCCCACCTGGCCGCGCAGGACGGCCGGCGGAACGAGGAGGCCGCGGCCGTCTTCGGCGCCGAGGGAGCCTACGACCCGCCGGCCATCCGCGCGGCGCTCGGCCGGTTCGCCGGCCCGGTGTTCGTGCTGGCCGGAGCGGTCGACGTCGCGGCGCCGCCGCCCGCGGTGACGGAGTACGCCGCGCTGTTCAAGGACGCCACCCTGGCCGTGCAGCCCGGCGGCGGGCACTTCCCGTGGCTCGACGACCCGGACCGTTTCGTGGACACCGTGGCGCCGCACCTGACCTGACCCGCGCCGGGAACGGGCCGGGGACGGCCCGTGTACCGGCGATGTACGCGCCGCGGCGAGCATGCTGCCCATGCTGGAGCGGAGCGAGGCGAACGAGACCGAGTCACTCCGGGCCCTCACCCGCGCGGTGACCACCGTCTGCGCGGACGTCCTGCGCCTGCCGGACGTCGGCCCGGACGACGACATCAACGACCTGTGCACCGACATGCGCACCGCCCTCGGCGTCGTCACGCTGCTCAACCAGTGGCTCGGCACGAGCCTCACGGTCGGGCGGCTGTTCCGGGAGCGGACCCCGGCCCGCCTCGCCCTCGCCCTCCGGAGATCCGGGGTGTCGGCCCCACCGGCCGCGACCGGGAGCGCGACCGCGACGACGGCCGGCGCGGGGGACGGCGGCGCGCCACGGGCCGAGGCGGACTTCTGGCGGGACTTCTGGGACACCACCTACCGCTTCTCCAGCCCGGCGCTGGACGACGAGTTCAACACCGCCGGCTGGCTGGACAAGCGGACCCTCGCCGCGCTTCCCGAGGCGCCGATGCGGGAGTGGGTGGACGCCACCGTCGCCCGCCTCCGCGCCCTGCCGGGGGACCGCGTGCTGGACGTCGGCTGCGGCACCGGGCTGATCCTCTTCGCCCTGGCGCCCGAGCGCAGCAGGTACGTCGGCGTCGACTTCTCCGCGGAGGCCGTCGGGCGGGTGCGCGCCCGTGTCGCGACGTCGCCCCGGCACGCCGGTACCGAGGTGCTCAGGGCGGCGGCGCACGAGGCCGCCGCCGCGGTCGGCGGCGAGTTCGACCTGATCGTGCTCAACTCGGTGGTCCAGTACTTCCCGGACGCCGACCACCTGACCCGGGTGCTGGCCTCGCTGGCCGGGCTGCTCGCCCCCGGTGGGGCGATCTTCGTCGGTGACGTGCGCAACGCGGACCTGCACGGCGCCCTGCACGCCTCCCTGGTGGCGGCGGACGCGCCGGACGACGCGCGCGCGGCGCGGGTGCACCGGGCCGTCGAACGCTCCATGACGCTGGACAACTCCCTGCTGCTGGGCCCGCGGCGGCTGACCCGCATCGTGCGGGACCTCTGGCCGGGCGCCGGCTGCCGGGTCCAGGTGCGGCGCGGCGTCCATCCGACGGAGATGAACCGCTTCCGCTACGACGCCCTCGTCGTGCCCGAGGGTCCGCCGGCGGCCCCGGAACCGGAGCGGCTGCCGTGGGCCGGCCCGCACCGGACGGGCCCGGTCGCCGCCGCCCTCGCCGCCGCGCTGCGGCGCGGCCCGGCGGACCTGGTGGTGCGGGACGTGCCCGACGAGCGGTCGTTCGGCGCCGCCCGGCTGGCCGCCGCCCTGGCCACGGCGCCCGAGGGGGAGACCATGGGGGAGCTGCGCCGGCGGCTGGTCCCGGTCGCGGAGCTCGACCCGGAGCACGCCTGGCGGCTCGGCCACGCGCACGGGTACGGCGCCGCCGTCGCGCCGGGCGCCCATCCGGGCCACGTGGATCTCGCGTTCCGGCGGGGCCGGGACGACGCCGCGGCGGCGGCCCTGCTGGACTGATCTCGCTCCCCTTCCCCTTCCCGCCTCCCCGCCCGTCAGCCGCCCGTCAGCCGCCGGTCAGCGACCGGGCGCGGCGGCGGGGAGGGCGGCGACCC
The DNA here is from genome assembly GCF_039871525.1 of Streptomyces sp. B6B3. Classification (NCBI taxonomy): domain Bacteria; kingdom Bacillati; phylum Actinomycetota; class Actinomycetes; order Kitasatosporales; family Streptomycetaceae; genus Streptomyces; species Streptomyces sp. B6B3. The sequence continues at coordinate 141,669 of NZ_JBDPLU010000010.1, forward strand.
GGGTGCCCGGATCCCGCACGATCGCCTCGACGGTCGAGAGCAGGTCGGTGACCAGACCCGCGACCTGCTCGGTGGGGAAGAGGCACCGGTTGCAGATCAGGCCGCCGCCGCGCCGGTCGTCGTCGATCACCACGATCGGCGAGCCCTTCTTGATCCAGGTCGGCAGCTGGGCCGCGGGGACGTCGGCCGCGCGCAGCACGGGCGCGGCGTCCGGGTCGGGGCCGCCCTCGACGAACGGCTGCTCGACCCGCAGCCCGGCGGCCTCCAGCGGGTCCCGGTCGGCGGCGGCGGACTGCAGCCAGGCGTCGAAGAGGTGGTTGTCCGGCCACGGCCGGTCGGCGGCGAGGCCGGGATACACCGCGCGGGCCAGGGAGAGGAAGGACGAGACGTGTTCCGTCGCGCCCACCGTCGCGGCGTGCACGGCGCGCACCACGTCGGCGAGCGGGTCGGTCGGCCGCACCGTCGCGGGCACGTACACGTTGTTGGTGAACTGGCAGACGGCGCGGCGGGACGCGACGGTCTCGCGGCCGGAGGTGGTGGTGCCGACGGTGACCCGCTCGGCGCCGGTGCGCAGCGCCAGCAGGATGTGGAAGGCCGCCATGAGGAGGATGTACGGCGTGGTCCGCAGGCGCCAGGCGCGCTGCCGCACCCCGTCGGCGGTCTCGGCGCGGAGCGTGAACGGGTGGTAGGTCTCGGCCGTCAGGTCGGTGTCAGGATCCGGAGTGCGGGCCGGGAACCGCAGGTAGCGCTCGGGGAGCCTCAGTTCGCGGCGCCAGTACGCCAGCCGGTCGGGCCGGTCGGCGATGCGTTCCCGCTGCATCGCGCTGATCTCGCGGAACGTGGGCGCCGGCGGGGCCTCGACCGGGCGGCCGGCGAGCCGGGCGCCGTAGGCCGCCAGCAGGTCCTCGACCAGCACCCGGCAGGACCAGCCGTCGGAGACGAGATGGAAGAAGCTGAGGGTCAGCAGGTGCCGCTCCGGCGCCAGGCGGACGAGGTTGGCGTGCCACAGCGGCCCGGCGAGCAGGTCGAACGTGCGGGTGCGTTCCCGGAACACCAGGCGGTCGATCCCGACGTCCTGCTCGTGCGGCGGGCGCCCGGTCAGGTCGACGAGCCGCAACGGGGCCGCCGCCCGGTGCCTGATCCGCACGGCCGGTTCGGGCCCCAGCCGGGTGAACACCATCCGGAGCGCCTCGTGGCGCCGCGTCACGTCGTCCAGGGCGGCGCGGAAGGTAGCGGGGTCGAGCCGGCCGTGGATCATCCGGCAGTCGACCACCAGCAGCCGGGCGGCGCTCGGGTCGTGCGGCGTCAGCGCCGTCATGAACTCCCACAGCGTCTCCTGGCTGGGGGCCAGCGGCAGTTCGGCATCTGTGGCCATCGGATTCCCTGCGGGTGTCGGCGGCCCGGGCGGACCGAGGGCGGCTGTGCGGACGGGCGGCTGTTGGGACGAGGGCGCGGTGAGGCGGGTCGGCCGTCATCCGCCGGCCGGCTTGGCCGGTCCCCAGAGCGGCAACGCCTCGTCGGGGGCCCGGCGGTGCGTCTCGTCGGTGGGCGGCCGGAAACCGGCGAACAGCAGGTCGGGCCGGCCCATCCGGAGCGCCGTGACGAACGCCGAACCGTCGAAGACCAGTTCCAGCAGCGACTGGGCGACGGAGTCCGCCACGGCCCGCGGCGAACGGTCGGGCCCGGCGCGGCGCAGCGCGCGACCGCCGACCAGGGCCGCCGCCGTCAGCGGCAGGGCCAGCAGGCTGCGACCGCGCGACCGGCGGGCGCCGGCCAGCCCGGCCACCGCCGTGACGGCGAGCGCGCTCACCGCGTTCAGCCGGAACTCCTGCCGGTCCGCGTGCCGGGCGCACAGCCACTGTTCGGAGCGGCCGTAGGTGACGAAGCGGTAGCACACGGACCGCAGGGTCTGGGCCACGGCGGCGTCGTGGATGACCCGGGCGTCCGGGTCGCAGAGGATCACGTAGCCGGCCCCGGTCAGCTTCAGGCCCAGATGCACGTCCTCGCCGCCGAGCGGGCTGGGGGAGTCCTCGGGGAAGCCGCCCACCTCGGCGAACACCTCGCGTCGGATGGCGGTGTTGCCGCCGAGGCACCAGGACATCCGGCGGTAGCGCAGGGCGTCCTCGTGGTCGCCGAGCAGCAGGTAGGAGCGCCGCATGATGCGGAAGGTGGCCGAGTCGCCCTGTTCGGTGCTGAGCGGTCCGGTGACCGCCCCGACCTCGGCGGGGGCGCGGCGCAGCCCGGTGGCGTACCGCTCCAGCAGGTCGGCCGGGCTGCGCTGGTCGGAGTCGGCGAACACCAGCAGGTCGTACCGCGCGTGCCGGGCGCCGAGGTTGCGCTTCGCCCCGACGTGGCGCGGGCCGCGCAGGTAACGGGCGCCGAACGCGGCGCAGTTCGCGCGGTGCCGCCGGGCGTCGTCGGGCGGGGAGTCGTCGACCACGATGATCTCGGCGGGCTCCGGGCAGTGCTCGACGGCCGTGCGGAGCGTTTCCAGCTGGCGGCGCAGCAGGTCGACCCGGCCCCGGACCGGGATGATCACCGACAGGCCGCGCCGCGGCTCCGCCGAGGGCCCGGCGCCGCGCGACTCATCGGTCACGGCGGGCTCCCACGGTCGTCCTGGCGGTCAGGGAGGGATTCGTGAGCATGCCCCGACCCTGCCGCCCGGGCGTACACCGGCGATACGCCCCCCGGGCCCGGGCCGTTGTCCGGAGCCCGGCTGGCATAGGGGACGGGTATGCGCCGCGTACCCGGCGGCACCAGTGTTCTTCCGACCCACGGACCCCAACGAGACGACGGATGGAGGCGGTTCGTGATGGGAGAGCTTTCCAAAGACGAGCTGGACCAGTACGCGGCGGACGGATTCCTGCTCAGGAAGGGGGTGTTCGACGCCGAGGAGGTGGCCGCGCTGGTGGCCGCCGCCGAGGCACTCTACGCGGAGGACTCGCCCGCCCGGACCGTCGAGCGCGACGGCGTCACCGTGCGGGCCGTGCACGGCTGCCACGCCTCCTCCGACGTTTTCGCCGGCCTGGTCCGGGATCCGCGGATGCTGCGCCCGGCGCAGCAGATCGTCGGCACCGACGACCTCTACATCCACCAGTCCAAGATCAACGCCAAACGGGCGCTGGACGGCGACGTCTGGCAGTGGCACCAGGACTACGTCTTCTGGCACGAGGAGGACGGGATGCCGGCGCCGCGCGTGGTGAACCTGGCGGTGCTGCTCGACGCGGCGACGGACATCAACGGGCCGCTGCTGCTGGTGCCGGGCTCGCACCGCCGCGGGCTGCTGGCCTCGGAACGGCGGGCGGACGAGGCGGACGGCAGCTTCTGGGACAGCCATCTGGCCGCCGACCTCAAGTACACGGTGCGGGTGGCGGACCTGGTGGCGCTCTCCGCGGCGTCGGGCATCGCCTCGGCGGTCGGTCCCGCCGGCTCCGTCCTGCTGTTCGACTCGCAGATCGTCCACGGTTCCGGGGTGAACATGTCCCCGATCGACCGGAGGATGGCCATCTTCAGCTACAACGCCGCGGCCAACGTGCCCGTCGCGCCGGGTGCCGGCCGGCCGGAGTTCCTCGCCTCCCGGGACGCCACGCCGCTGCGTCCCGCGTCGTGGCGCGGCCGCCTCGCCCCCGCCGGGACGCCCGGCGTCGGCTGACGGCCGTTCAGCCGGCGACCGACGGGCGCCCCGGCCCGGGTGGGGCCCAGCGGGCGGCGGGGAACGCGTGCGGGAAGCTCCGCCGCGGTTCGGCCCAGCTCTCCATCGGGTCGGGACCCACCACCCGCACCCCGGGTCGGCGCCCGGCGGTCGGGCCGCCGACCACCGCGGTCCACAGCGGGGCGAGCACCGCGCCGCGCTGGAGCTTGGCGTGCGACGGCTCGACGCTCAGGTGCAGCCGGTTCAGGCCGTGGTCCCCGGCGTGGTCGACCGCGCGGTAGACGAGCAGGTTGAAGTACTCGAACGCGTCCCGCAGCCGGTCCGGGTCGAGGCCGACGGCGCGGTTGTAGAGCGTGCCGCGCCAGGCGTAGTTGATCGAGCAGGCCACCATGGCGCCCCGGTCGTCGCGGCAACTGAGCACGACGGCCCGGTGGTCCGTGGCCTCGGCCTGGCGCCGGAAGAGCCGCAGCAGCAGGATGTCCGGCGTGTTCCGGCCGTGCCGCCGTTCGACCAGGCTCACCAGCCGGGCCGCCTCGGGCAGGCAGTCGGCGAGCCGCTCCGTCCGGGTGTGCCAGCCGGCGGCGTCGTAGCGCGCGATCTCCCTCCTCGCCGTGTACCGGCGCTTGCCGGGCAGCGCGCGCAGATAGTCAGGAAGGCCGCCGCCGATCCCGGGCAGCACCGCCTCCGGGGTGTCGAACGCGACGGTGACCGGCAGCACCCGGCCGATGCGTGCCACGGCGGACGTCGGCAGGAACGGCAGCACCACTCCGGCGCGCCCCCGCGCGGCGGCCAGGTCCAGCGCGGCCCGCAGCAGCGCGGCGGTCACCCGGTCCGCCGCCGGGTCGGGAAGCCAGGGGGCCAGTAGCACGGTGCCGCGGTAGCAGCGCCGCGCCCCGGCGACCAGATGGTCGCCCGGGACGCCGAGCAGCGCCCGCAGCCGCGCGGGCCGGTAGGGCGGGCTGCCCTCGAAGGCGACCTGGTAGACCGGCAGCGCGCCGGCCAGCCGGTCGCCGATCCTGGCGAGCAGGTAGTGGCACCGCGCGGTGCGGTCCCGTTCCACCGCGGTCAGCCACTCGTGTGACTGGTAGAAGTCGTCGGGCCCCACCAGCGCGTTCCACCGCTCCCGGGGCACCTCGGCCAACGATTCGACGACGGCGACCCTCAGCGGGCCGGCGGGGCCGGCGGCGTCACGCGGCGGCATGGCTCGCCGTCACCTCCGGGTCGGCGACGGCCAGGCCCATCTCCGTGCCGAGCCGGACCAGCGCCCGGCGCAGCTGGTCGTCCAGCGCCGCCCAGTCCCGGCCCCAGCCGACGGCGTAGCCGGCCCGGCCGTGGTTGCTCATCGGCAGGCGCACCCGCTGCCCAGGCGCGAACAGCTGGTTGACGATGCGCACGTCCGGCAGCCCGGTCAGGGCCAGGGCCGGCGGCACGAGGCGGCGCACCTGGCCGCCGCCGACGAGGAAGCGGACGGCGGTGAACGCCGCGGTCCGGCCGCCGGTTGGCGCGCCCGAGGGCCGCTCGCCGAGGGCGACGCGGGCGAGCTCCCGGTAGACGTGGACGCCGGTCGCGCGGGCGGTGAGGTCGGGGATCAGGTCGCCGCCCGGCCGGAAGCCGGCTTCCACCATGCCCCACCGGTCCCCGTCCACCTTGCACTCGGCGTGCACCACGCCCTGTTCCAGGCCGACGGCCGCGACCAGCCGCCGCACGAAGCGGGTGGCGGCCGCGCGGTCCGGCTGCCGGGCCGCCACGCCGAGGGCGACGACGACGAACCCGTGCGGGCCGCGGACCTGCTTGTCGGTGACCGACACGAAGACCGGCTCGCCGTCGCTCACCACGGCCTCCACGCAGACCTCGCGGCCGGTGATGAAGTCCTCGACGACCGCGGTGCGCGACGGCGAGAGCGACCGGACCACCGGCCATTCCCGCAGCGCCTCCCGCAGCGTGCCGACCCGGAGCACCCCGGCGCTGCCGGCGGAGTCGACGGGCTTGAGCACCGCGGCCCGGTCGCCGTCGGCGAAGTACGCCCGCAGATCGGCGGGTTCGCGGACGGTCCGCCAGCGCGGCACCCACATCCCGGCCCGTTCGCAGAGCTCCCGCTGCCGGCCCTTCGACCGGGCGGTGGCCGCGGCCGCCCGGCCGACGCCGGGCAGCCCGAGGGTAGCGGCCACCGCCGCGGCGGTCTCCTGGCAGTCGTCGGACAGCGTGACCAGCCCGTCGCAGCCGCGGGCCAGCCGGGTGACGGCCGCCAGGTCGGCGGACCCGTCGCGCGGGTCCAGCGGTTCGAACTCGTCGACCAGATGCTCGTACCGGGAGGCCGACCAGCCGTCGGCGAGCACCACCGACAGCCCCATGGCGCGCCATTCGGCGAACGCCGCGGCGCGCATCGGTCCCGCGCCCACCACCAGAAGTCGTGACATGGCCTCAGCGTGGGCGCGCCGGATACGTCCCCGGTACGCCGCCGGTATCCGCCGGGGTGCGCGGGCCGCCGATCCGTCGGTCCGTCAGTCGTCGGGCTGCGGCGGGAGCCGGTCGAGCGCGTCCCGGATCTGCCGCTCGGTGGCCGTCGCGTCGGTCATCGAGCCGTCGGCGTACGCCTGGTAGGCCGCCATGTCGAACAGGCCGTGTCCGCTCAGCCCGACCAGGATCGACCGGCTCAGCCCCGCCGCGTCCGCCCGGCGCGCCTCCTCGGCGGCGCCGTGCAGGGCGTGGGCGCTCTCCGGCGCGGGCACCAGGCCCTCGGCGGCGCAGAACGCCCGGGCGCTGCCGAACACCGCGCGCTGCGGGTAGGCGACCGCCTCGATGGCCTTCCGGTGGTAGAGCAGGCTCACCAGCTTGGACGTGCCGTGGTACCGCAGCCCGCCGGCGTGCAGGTCGGGCGGCGCGAAGGCGTGGCCCAGCGTGTACATCTTCTGGGTCGGCCCGAGCCCCGCCGCGTCGGTGTAGTCGTACGCGTACCGGCCGCGGGTGAGCTTGGGCACCGCGGTGGACTCGACCGACACCAGCCGCGCCGCCGGGCCGCCGTCCCGGCCGGCGTCGAGGAACGGCAGCGCGAGGCCGCCGAAGTTGCTGCCGCCGCCCAGGGATCCCACCACGACGTCGGGCGGGTCGCCGAGCTGCGCCATCCGCTCCCGCGCCTCCAGGCCGATCACGGTCTGGTGCAGCAGGGAGTACGTCTCGCCGCTGCCGGTGCAGAAGTACGTCCCCGACTCGGCCGTGTCCTCCAGGGCCTCCGCCATGGCGAGGGACAGCGAGCCGCCCGACCCCGGATCGTCCCGCAGGGCGCGCGCCCCGGACTCGGTGCGCGGGCTGGGGCTGGGGATCGCCTCCGCCCCCAGCATCTCCATCATGGTCTTCCGGTGCGGCTTCGCCAGGTAGCTGGCCCGGACCATGTAGACCCGGCAGGCCAGCCCGAACATGGCGCACGCGGCGGCGACGGCGGTGCCCCACTGGCCGGCCCCGGTGCCCACGGTGAGCCGGGTGGCGCCGGCGGCCCGGTAGTAGAACGCCTGCGCGATCGCGGTGTTCAGCTTGTGGCTGCCGCTGACGTTGCCGCCCTCGTACTTGTAGTAGATCCGGCTGCGGGTGCCCAGCGCCCGTTCGAAGCCGCGGGCGCGGGCCAACGGGGTGGGGCGCCAGGCGCGGTAACGCCGCAGCACCTCGGCGGGGATGGGGATCCGGGGCCGGCGGCTGGTCTCCTGCCGGATGAGGTGCAGCGGCACCCGGGCCGCCACGTGCCCGCCACGGGCCGCGGGGGAGGGCAGGTCCCTGGGCAGCTCGGCGCCGAGCCCGGACAGGGCGTTGAACCAGGCGTCAGGGAGCGTCGTCACCACCCGGCTGCCCTCCTACGCTCGTCGCCACCCGGTGGGCGGGCCGGCCGACCACCTCGACGAGGTCGCCGACGGTCGCGAAGTGGGCGTTCATGATGGCCGCGTCGTCGAGTTCGATGTCGAGCACCTCCTCCAGGGTGACCAGGACCCGGAGCAGATCCAGGGAGGTGAGGTCCGCCTCCTCGCCGGACAGTGGGGTCTCCGGCGTCGCCGGGAGGTCCGCGGGCAGATGGCCCTCGGACCGCAGGACGTCGAGGACGACCTGAAGGAGATCCTGATTGCCGTTCACGCTTCCCCTCTCCGCCGGTCGCCCGGACCGGGCGACACCAGGGACACGTGCCGGAACGCACGCGTGTGGCATCCTCCGGATCCGGATTACATGGCCGCTACACCGGTGATACGGCTGATCCGGCGGCGGCTGGGCGCGTCAGCCGCGCGGCGGACGCGGCCGGGAGCCGTGGCGGGCGTGGTGCCGGCGCATCTTCAGCCGGCTGCCGCACCCCTCCATGCTGCACCACTGCCGGGTGCGGCTCCGGCTGGTGTCGTAGAAGAGCCAGCCGCAGTCCCCGGCGCCGGGGCACTCCTTGACGCGCCGGAGATCCGCGTCGGTGAGCAGCTCGACCGCCGAACGGGCCACCGGCCACAGCGGTCCGTCGAGGACGTCGGCGGATTCGATGGCGTCGGCGGATCCGGTGGTGTCGGGGGCGGCCGGCCAGGTCCAGGCGAAGCCGCCGTTCGCGGGGGCCAGCCGGGCGTGGCCGAGGGCGGTGACGTACTCGACGTGGATGGCCGCGAGGTCCCGCGCCGCGGGCGTGCGCGCTCCGGCGACCGCGCGGAACACGCCGTCGCAGGCGGCGCGCAGCGCCCGCGCCCGGCTCAGCACCGCCGCCGCCTCGGCGGGGCGGGCCGCGGCGGCGCGCAGCAGCGGATCGACCGCCTCCCGCGGCAGCGTGTCGGCGTGCCAGCTCCAACGCACCAGGTCGGCGTAGCCCGGGAGGAAGTCGGCGGGGTGGTCGGTTGCGGGCGCCTCGACGGTGTTGACGAAGTGCAGGCACAGCCGCTCGCCGAGCAGCCGCGGGAAGTCCGGCGTCCGTCCCTGTCCGCGGGTCTGCTTGTTCGCGGTCGTCCGCTTCTCGGAGCCGTTCATCGTTCCTCTGGGAGCCCGGCCGGATGTAGGTGCGACTGCTAGGGTGTCAGGCCTTCAAATCTTACTGTCTTTCTGCTGAATGAGGGTAAGGGAGGGGTCGATGACCGGAGAAGCCGCACTCGGCAGGGACTTCCGGAGGCTGTGGTCCGCGCTGAGCATCTCGCTGATGGGATCGGAGATCACCGTTCTGGCGCTGCCCCTGATCGCCGTGGTGACCCTGGACGTGTCCGCGTTCGAGATGGGCCTCCTGGCCTTCGCCGGGCAGCTGCCGTTCCTGCTGTGCAGCCTGCCGGCCGGGGTCTTCGTGGACCGGGTCCGGCGCCTGCCGGTGCTGGTCGGGGCCGACGTCGCCGCGGCGGCGCTGCTGCTCACGCTGCCGCTGTCCGCGCCGTTCGGCGGGCCGGCGTACGCGCAGCTGTGCGTGGTCGCCTTCGGCGTCGGCACCTGTTCCGTCCTCTCGGAGGTCGCGCACTACGCCTACGTCCCGACGCTGGTGGGCCGCGCGCGGCTGACCGAGGGCAACAGCCGGCTGCAGATCAGCCATTCGGCCTCCGCGTCGGCGGGTCCCGGACTGGGCGGCGTCCTCATCCAGTTCCTGTCCGCCACCGGCGCGGTCATCCTGGACGCCGTCTCGTTCCTCGTCTCGGCCGTCCTGCTGCGGTCCATCCGCAAGCCCGAGGACCCGCCGGGCGACGGCCAGGCCGCCGTTTCGGTGCGCCGGTCCCTCGCCCAGGGGCTGCGCGCCCTGTTCCGGCACCGCCTGCTCCGGCCGATCATCCTGGAGGGCGCGGTGGCGAGCTTCTTCGAGAGCGGCCTGCTGGCGATCTACGTGCTCTACGCCACCCGGGAGCTCGGGCTCAACCCGCTGACCATCGGCCTCGTCTTCGCCTGCGGCGGCGTGGGCGCGATCCCCGGCGCGCTGCTGGCCCGCTGGGCCGGCGCCCGGTTCGGCATCGGCCGGGCCATCATCGGCGGCTGGATCCTGGCCGGGTTCGCCCTCCTGATGGTCCCGCTGGCGGGCGGGCCCGCGCTGGTGGTGGTCGCCGTGCTCGCCGCCGGGCGGGCGCTCGGGGCGCTCACCGACACGGTGGCCAACATCCACCAGTGGAGCCTGCGCCAGGTCGTCACCCCCGACCATCTGGCCGGCCGGGTGACGGCCAGCCAGCGGTTCATCGTCTACGGCTCGGGCGCGGTCGGCGCCCTGGTCGCCGGCGCGCTCGGCTCGGGCGTCGGCCTCCGGCCGACTCTGTTCGTGTGCGCCGTGGGCTGCCTGCTGGCCCCGCTCGTCGTCGTCTTCTCCCCGCTGCGCCGGCTGCGGGAACAGCCGCTGCCCGAGGAGGATCCCGGGCCGTTCGCCCCGGCCGGCCCCGCCGCACCCGCCGACGTCCCGGCCGAACCGGGCAAGACCGGCTGACGCCCGCCGGCCCGACGCGACGAGGCGCGCGCCCCGGGATCGGGGAGAGCGCCCTCGCCGGCGCCTCGTCGCCGGCCACCGGCAGCGCGCCGAGCGCGGCGATGATCCGGGGCGAGAGGTCGAGCGAGCCCGCACGCGCCTGCCGCCCGCGGCGCGGCGGCCCGCGGGGCCGGCAGCCCGTCGAGCCGGTCCAGATGCGGGAACAGCAGCTGGTGCAGCGCGCCGAAGGCCAACCCCGCCTCCGACTCGAATCCGACGCCGCGCAGCACCCGCGTCCCGCCCGCGGCCGACGCCCCGCACCACCAGCGCCCGGCCGCTCCGGCGCGCCGCGTCGGCGAGGTGCCGCCGGGTGGGGGCGGGGGCAGGATGGGGGGATGGGTAGCTTGTCGTCCAAGCCGGGCGGGCGCCGCCGCGCCGGCCATGGCTCCGTTCTGTCGCTCTGGTCACAGGACTCGGTGCTGTCCGTCGGCTCCACGGGGTCCGTGCTGTCGGTGGGCTCCGTCGGCTCCGCGCTCTCCGTCGGCTCGGTCGGCAGCACGCTGTCGGTCGGCTCGATCGGGTCGGCCCTGTCGCTGCTGTCCACCGGCTCCTGGCTCAGCGTCGGATCGCTGCTGTCGGCGCAGTCGCGGTGGTCGGTGCTCTCCTGGCGCTCCTCCCGCGGCTTCCTGGCCGCCGGCGCGGTCGCCGGCACGGTGGCCGGCACGGCGTTGCTGCTCGCCCGGACGCGGTACGCGGCCGGCCCGGGACGCTGAGCCGCCGCGGCCCGGGGCGCGAGGCCTCACGCGTCGAGCACCGCGAGTTGGAGGTCGGACAGGCGATCCGGGTCGGCGACCACGTCGATCGCGGTGATCCGCTCCCCGGCCTCGTCGTAGCTGAAGACGAGCGCCACGAAGAGCCGCCCGTGCGGGGCCGTGACCAGGCCGACCGAACCGTTGACCAGCGCCGGCCGGGTGAACGGGAGCCGGGCCCTGGCCGCCAGCGAGCCCTGGGCGACGCGCCGGGCGCCGCTGATGTCGACCGGCCTGGGGCTGGGGCCGGCCGCCGCGTCGGCGTGCAGCACCACGTCGGGGTGGAGCAGCGTGACCAGCGCCTCGAAGTCCCCGCCGCGGGAGGCGGCCAGGAAGGCGTCCACGACGCGGCGCTGCCGTCCCAGGTCGGCGTCCGGCAGCGGGGAGCCGCCCCTGACCCGGCGGCGGGCGCGGCTCGCGAGCTGCCGCGCGGCCGCGGGAGAGCGCTCGATCATCGGGCCGATCTCGTCGAACGGCACGGCGAACATGTCGTGCAGCACGAAGGCGAGCCGCTCGGCCGGCGTCAGCGCGTCGAGGACCACCAGCAGCGCCAGCCCGACGGAGTCGGCCAGCACCGCCTCCTCCTCGGGATCGGCGCCCTCCGCCCACTCCGCCACCGGCTCCGGCGCCGCGTCGAGGAACTCCTCGCGCCGCGTCGCGCGCGTGCGCAGCATGTTCAGGCACACCCGCGACAGCACCGTGGTCAGCCAGGCGCCGAGGCTCCGCACCTCGGAGGTGTCGGCGCGGCTGAGCCGCAGCCAGGTCTCCTGCACCGCGTCCTCGGCCTCGGCGAGCGAGCCGAGCATCCGGTACGCCATGGCCTGGAGGCGGCCCCGTTCCTCCTCGAAACGTCGGCTCAGCCGGCCGGGCTCGTCCATCGGTCACATTCCTCGTTCGCCGGGGGTCACAGGAGCAGACACCTCGCATCCGGCGGGTGTGACGGCGAAGCCCACCCGGGCCGAACAGCTCAGGAGCACAACCATGACACCATCCATTCTGGTCACCGGCGGCACCGGCACCCTGGGGCGGCACGTCACGCCGCTGCTGCGGGACGCCGGTCGGGAACTGCGGGTGCTGAGCCGACGCCCGCACCCGTCCGAGGACGGCATGACGTACGTCACCGGCGACCTGGCCACCGGCGAGGGGATCGAGGCCGCGGTCGCCGGCGTCGAGACCGTCCTGCACCTGGCGGGCGGCCCCAAGGGCGACGACGCGGCGGCCCGCACCCTGGTACGCGCGGCGGCGCGGGCCGACGTGCGGCACCTGGTGCACATCTCCGTGATCGGCGCGGACCGCATGCCGCTGGGCTGGTTCCGGTCCAAGCTGGGCGCCGAGCGGGCCGTCGTCGACTCCGGCGTGCCGTGGACGGTGCTGCGCGCCGCCCAGTTCCACGACCTGGTGCTGACCATGGTGGGGAAGATGACCCGGCTGCCGCTGGTCCCTGCACCCGGCGGCCTCCGCTTCGAACCGGTCGACGCGGCCGCGGTGGCGAACCGGCTCGCCGCGCTCACCCTGGGCGAACCGGCCGGCCTGGTGCCCGACCTGGCCGGGCCGAAGGTGTACGACATGGCCGAGCTGAGCCGCGGCTACCTGCGGGCCCGCGACCGGCGGCGCCCCCTGCTGCCGGTGCGCATCCCCGGCCGGGTGGGCAAGGCGTACCGGGCGGGCGAGAACCTCTCGCCCAACGCCGAGAGGTCCGGCCGCACCTGGGAGGACTTCCTGGCCGAACGGCTGGACCGGCCCGTGGCCCGGCGGGCCTGAGGCCCGTCCGGCGGGCGCGCCGGACGGTCTGCGGGACGCTGGGCGCGTCGGGACGGCAGCCGGCGACCTCGTGCGCGAGGAGTCCCGTCTGGTGGGACTGAACGCGCACGATCTCCCCGCCGCGCCGCCCGGCCCCCGCGGCCTCTCCCGGGCAGCCGGTACCGGCCCTGCGGTCAGCGGCGAACGGCGTGCAGCCGCACCGTCGCGATGGTCGCGCTTCGCTCTAGGGCCTGTGGGGAGTCGCGATCAAGGTGTCGGTTGGAGGCTGTGAAGCCAGATGACGGTGCCGCGGAGGTGGAGGGCGGCGAGGTAGCTGTCCGGCGTCTTGTCGTACCGGGCGGCGATCCCGCGCCACGCTTTGAGCTTGTTGATCAGGCGTTCGACGGTGTTGCGGTCCTTGTACAGGTCCGCATCGTGGGTGACCGGCCGTCCGCCGCGCCGTCCCCTCTTCTTCCGGTTGGCCGCCTGGTCCTTCTTCTCCGGGATGACGGCCTTGATGCCGCGTTCGCGCAGGTGGGCGCGGTTGGCGCGGGAGGAGTATGCCTTGTCGCCAGCCACCGCGTCGGGGCGGGGGCGGCCGGCCCGGCCGCGGACCCGGAGCTTGGCCAGGACCGGGACGAACTGGGGACTGTCGGCGGCCTGCCCCGGGGTGAGGGTGAAGGCCAGTGGGCGGCAGCGGCGGTCGGCTGCCACGTGGACCTTGCTGGTCAGCCCGCCGCGTGAGCGGCCCAGGGCGGCTGTTTTCAGCCGTGCCCGGCGTCGTTGGTGCAGGCGTCGGCGCTCGTCCCGGCGGGCGGTTTCGGCAGCATCGCCAGGTTCTGCGGCATATTGATCCTTTTGTTCCTTGCCGCGGCCCCCTTTCCTCCGTCAGTGCCTTCTCCAGCGCTGCCAGCGTCTTGGCGTCCACCCTCATGCCGGCCGCGTCGTGATGCGCTCTCGCTGTGGTGGAGTCGACGCTGACCAGGGAAAGGTCCACCTGGTCCCGCCGTGCGGCCTCAGCGATCACCGCCTCCATCAGGGCCTGGAAGACGCCCGCGTCGCGCCACTGGCGGAACCGGTCGTAGACCGTGGACCAGTTCCCGAACTCCTCCGGGACCTCCCGCCACTGGGCTTCGGAGCGAAACCTCCAGATCACGCCCTCGAAGTGATCCCGCAGCCGGTGCGGATAGGGGCCGTAGGTGCCTATCGGGAGCAGCGGCCCCACCAACGCCCATTCGTCATCGCTCAGTTCCGCCTCGCCACACGAGTGTTCTACCAACCGAATGATCACGACCCCCACAGGCCATAGAACGCCGAGGACCGTGCCGCGGACGTGCTGGCGGACCCGCGTGGCGCTGCTCCTCCATCAGTCCGCAGTACGCCTCGGTCCGCTGTGGATCGTCGGCGCTTCGGGCGGAGGCGAAGCCGCAGAGCTCGCATCGGGTTGCCCGCGCTTGATGGCCGCGTCCACCGCGGCACCGATGCGGCGCAGTGCCGCCAGCTCCTGAGGACCGAGATCATCGATCAGGTACTCGCGGACTGCGGCGACGTGTCCCGGCGCCGCTGCCACCACTACGTCGTAACCGGCCTCGGTCAGCGTCGCGGTGGTGCGCCTTCCGGAACCGGGGATCCGCTTCCGTGCGAGCAGTCCGCGCTTCTCAAGCCGACCGACGACATGCGACAGCCTCGACAGTGACGCCGCCGTTCGCGCGGCCAGGGCGCTCATCTGCATGGTGCGATCCGGCTGCTCGGAGAGGACCGAGAGCACCATGTACTCGAAGAAGGTCAGCTGAGCCTCGCGCTGCATGCGCGCATCCAGCGCGGCCGGCAGGCTGATCATGATCGCGGAGTTGGCCAGCCACGCCGCCAGCTCGTCGCCGTTCAGCCATCGCGTCTCGGCAACCGGACCGGTGGACGCCTCCGAGCCGGAGCCTTCGTCGGCACGAGCCGTCGCCTCGGATGTCGGCCCGTTCCGTGGACGCCGACGGCGCCGGCCGTTCGTGTCATCTGCCGTCCTCGCCATGAGGACATCCTAGACCCACTTATTGACGCGTCAAGTTCGAAGGAGTAGAACTTGACGCGTCAAGTTCGCTCTGCGGCGCTGAGGCCCGCCCCACACGGAATGGACAACAGATGCAGTCCACGTCGCTCGGCAGGCTCGATGTCCCGCGCATCGGCCTGGGTGTCATGGGGATGTCGGCGTACTACACCGGCGCCGGCCGGGACGGAGCCGAGTCGATCCGCACCATTCGTCGCGCCGTCGACCTCGGTGTCACCCATCTGGATACCGCCGAGGTGTACGGCCCCTACATCAACGAGGAGCTGCTGGGTCGCGCGATCAAGGGCCGCCGGGACGAAGTCGTCCTCGCCAACAAGTTCGGCCTCATCTCCCACACCGGCCGGCCGGGCCCGGACAGCACCCCCGCCAACATTCACACGGCTGTCGACGGCTCACTGCGGCGGCTCGGAACCGACCGCATCGACCTCTACTACCAGCACCGGGTCGACCCCAACACTCCCATCGAGGAGACGGTGGGGGCGCTGAGCGAGCTGGTGGAGGCGGGCAAGGTCCTCCACATCGGACTATCGGAGGCGGCAGCGGCGACCGTCCGCCGGGCCCATGCGGTCCATCCCGTGGCCGCTGTCCAGAGCGAGTACTCGCTCTGGACGCGGGACCCGGAGGCCGAGGTGCTGCCCACGCTGCGTGAGCTCGGCATCGGACTGGTTCCCTATGCACCGCTGGGACACGGCTTTCTCACCGGTGACATCCGCACCCTGGACGGCCTGGACGCCGCCGACTGGCGTCGCTCCAATCCCCGGTTCACCGGCGACAACCTCACGCGCAACCTGCGCATCGTCGACCAGGTACGCGAGGTCGCCGACGAGGTCGGGGCCACGCCCGCGCAGGTCGCTCTGGCCTGGCTGCTCGCGCAAGGAGACGGCATCGCGCCCATTCCGGGGACGAAACGCATCGACCGCCTCAAGGAGAACAGCGCCGCCGACGGCATCCGACTCACCCCGGGCCAGATCGCCCGCCTGAACAACCTCACACCGGCGTCCGGCGAACGCCATGCCGAGCCCGACATGGCCGCCGTCGACCAGTGAGAGAAGCGCGAACGCGCCGATTCGCCCCGCGCACCACACCACGTCTTGCTTCAGCGAAAGAAATGGAACACCACATCATGTCAAGCAATCTCATTCGGGTCGGCATCATCGGCGCGGACACGAAGGCGAGCTGGGCGGGCGCATCGCACATACCCGCGCTGGCGGCACAGCCCGACTTCCACCTGGCCGGTGTGGCGACGCGGCACGAGGAGAGCGCGCGCGGCGCTGCCGAGGCGTTCGGCGCCGAGCGTTGGTTCGCGGACCCCTACGCGCTCATCGGTGACCCTTCGATCGACCTCGTCACCGTCGCGGTGAAGGTCCCGGCTCACCGCGAGCTCGTCCTGGCGGCCCTCGCGGCGAACAAGGCCGTGTACGCGGAGTCGCCGCTGGGCGTGACCGTCGCGCAGACGGAAGAGATGGCTGACGCGGCTGGCTCACTGCACACCGCGATCGGCCTGCAGGGCCGGCTCAACCCCTCGGTACGCCGCGCGGCGGAGATCATCGCTGAGGGCCGGCTCGGGCGGCTGCTCTCGGCGCGAGTCGCCGCGACGACCTTTGGCAACGGCCCGGAGTCGGTGAGCGCGTACGAGTACTTCGACAAGGCAGCGTCCGGAGCCGGTTTCCTCACCATTGCCGCGGGCCACGTCCTGGATGTGGTCGAGGCCGTTCTCGGCGACGTCACCGAGATCGACGCCCGCACCGAACTCCTCTGGCCTCAGGTGAAGTTGGTCGACACCGGTGCGATATCCGTCCGCGAGGTCCCGGATCACCTCGACGCCATCGCCAAGACCTCCTCGGGGGCACCGGTCGGGGTGCAGATCCTGGCGGGCGTGCCCGCCTCCGACGCCCACTTCAGTCTGGAGGTACGCGGATCGGAGGGCTGGCTGAAGCTGACGGGCGACCACCCCGCGGGCGTTCAGGTCGGCGACCTCACCCTCTCGTCGAGCGTCGACTTCACCGCGCCCGACCGCCCGGTCGCCACCGGCGCGGGACCCACCGCCGCCGACATCTGGACGGGCGCTTCCATCAACGTCGGCGAGGTCTACGCCAGCCTGGCCCGCGACATCACGAACGGCACCCACCACACCCCGGGATTCCAGCACGCCGCCCACAACAGCCGTCTCATCGCCCGAGTCGAACAAGCCGCCCGGACCGGCGTCCGGCAGTGACGCCACCGCACCTCGCGGCACCGTGCCTTACTGCCGTGACGGATACGGCGACCGATCCGCGGGCACGGGCGGCCGACATAGGTTCGGACTCGCTGAAGGGTTCCTGAGGCCCACCCCCCGATCAGGGAGTCGTTGATGATGTCAGTCCCTCGTCACCATGGCCCTTGCGGCGCTTCGCGGCAGGCTCACGGCGTATGACCACCTCCGCGCGCGCCGCTGTTCTCGAAGCGCAGGATGGGCCCTTCGAATTCCGCGACATCGAGATCGAGGACCCGCGGTCCGACGAGGTACTCGTTCGCATGGTCGCGACCGGAATATGCGCGACCGACGCTCACGTGCGGGCACAGCGCATGGCGACGCCGCTGCCGGTGGTGCTGGGGCACGAGGGAGGAGGAGTCGTCGAACGCGTGGGGGCCGCTGTCACCACCGTCGAGCCCGGTGACCACGTCGTCCTCTCCTACCACTCGTGCGGCCGCTGCAAGCCGTGCATGTCCTCGCACGCGGCCTACTGCGACAACGTCTGGGCGGCCAACTTCGCAGGTGCCCGACTGGACGGCTCGAACGGTCTCCACGTCGCCCACGGTGCTGAGCCGCACGGTCACTTCTTCGGCCAGTCCTCGTTCGCCACCCACGCCCTGACGCACCAACGGAACACGATCAAGGCCCCCCGCGATCTGCCCCTCGACGTCATGGCTCCGCTGGGGTGCGGGCTGCAGACGGGCGCGGGGGCCGTACTCAAGGCCCTCGCCGTGCCGGCGGGAGCGTCCTTCGCGGTCTTCGGCGTGGGAGCGGTGGGCCTGGCGGCGGTCATGGCGGCACATGTCGCGGGTGCCACCACCATCGTCGCCGTCGACCCCGACGCCGGCCGCCTCGATCTGGCCCGCGATCTCGGAGCGACGCACCTCGTCGACCCCGGCCGGGTCGAGGATCTGACCGGCGCGCTCCGCGCCGTCGACGAACGCGGTCTGGAGTACGTCCTCGACACCAGCGGCCGCGCGGAGAACCTCGACGCCGGGGTCGGCGCCCTGGCACCGATGGGCCGATTCGGCTTCGTGGCGTTCCACGAAGGAGCGGGCGCCGTGCTCGACGCCGGCCGGCTCACGCTCGGCCAGTCGCTTCAGGGCATCATCCAGGGCGACGCCGTCTCGTCGCTCCTGATCAACGACCTTGCCCAGCTCTATCGAGCGGGCCGGTTCCCCATCGACCGACTGCTGTCCTTCTACGACTTCGCCGATATCAACACCGCGTTCGAGGATGCGGGCTCAGGCCGCGTCACCAAGGCGGTCCTTCGATTCACGTCACCGGGATAGACCACCCGTTCGACAGCTTCCCAAGAACACAGAAAGGCGTCCCGCCGGTGTGCCAGAGCAGTCAGATACCCATCAGCGTCGAAGAAACCCCGAGCTTCTACGGGATCGACCACTATGGATTCCCCCGCGCGGGGGCGGACGACCCGTTGGACCCCGCGGGCTATTACCCCCCGTACTTCCAGAGCGAGCACTTCCAGAAGTACGGCTACCACGTGGAAGAACTGCGCGGCGGCTTCTACTGGGTCACCAGTGCCGGCTACGACGCCGCATTCGTGGTGACCGAGGAGGGCGTGGTCGCGATCGACGCACCCCCGACGCTGGGCGAGAACATGCTGGCGGCGATCGAGGACGTCACCGACCGACCGGTGACCCACGTCATCTACAGCCACTGGCACGCCGATCACATCGGCGCGGCCTCCGTGTTCGGTCCCGACGTCGAGATCGTCGCCCACCGCATCACCAAGGAACTCCTGGAGCGCTTCCCCGACCTGAAGCGCCCCCTGCCGACGAGGACGTTCGACGAGGAACTCGTCCTCGAAGTGGGCGGCGTGAGCCTGCAGCTCTCCTACAGGGGAGAGAACCACTGCCCCGGCAACATCTTCATCTACGCACCGCGGCAGAAGGTGCTCACGGCCGTCGACATCGTCAGTCCGGGAAGCGTCACGTTCATGCACTGCGACGCCTCGCAGAACATCTCCGGCTGGTACGAAGCTCAGTCCCAGATCCTCGAATACGACTTCGACTACTTCGTCGGCGGGCACCACATGCATTACGGCACCTACGAGCAGGTGAAGCTGTGCGTGGAGTACTTCACCGACGTGCTCGAGGGGGCGACTGCGGCGGTCGAGCGGTTCAGCCGCTCGGATGCGCTCGCCGACATCGTGACCGGCACCGGCTGGGACAGGATCTTCGTCGGTACCGAGAACTGGATCAGCTCCATGGCGAACTACACCACCCGCCACGTCCTCGAGAAGGAGACGAGCGACGGCCGGCTCTGGTGGGAACGGCTGGCAGGAGCCACCACCCAGACCAAGTACCACGCGTACACCGTGCTGGAATCGATCCGCCTCGAACGGCCCCGGCCCGATTACCGCCTGCGGGGCGAGAATCCTCCGGTCTTCCTGACCTGACACCGTTCTGAACGGTGCGAGCAAATGACCCCCGTATACGAGAAGGATCATCATGAAAGCCGTCATCATCACCTCGTTCGGCGAACCCTCCGTGTTGCGGGTTGCGGAGGCTCCGCGACCGGTGCCGGGTCCGGGTCAGGTACTGGTGCGGGTTCACGCCGCCGGGGTGAACCCGGCGGAGATCCAGGCACGCGCCGGAGCGTTCCGCCTGCGTGCTCCCGCCATCATCGGATTCGAGTTCGCCGGCGTCGTTGAGGCGGTCGGCCCGGGCGTCGACGTGGGCGTGGTCGGCGACCGCGTCGCCGGGTGGCCGGACTCCGCCACCCAGGGCTCCTACGCCGAGTACACGGTCAGCAGCAACCTCGCGATGATCCCCGACGGCGTTTCCTTCGAGGAGGCCGCGGCTACTGTCATCGGCGCCGACAACGCGGCGAGGGCTCTCGGGCTTCTGAACATTCGCCCGGGTGAAACGCTCGTGGTCACCGGCGCGAGCGGTGCTCTGGGCGGCGCCGCCGTGCAGTTCGCGCGACAGCGCGGTGCCACGGTGATCGGCGTCGCCGGGACTGCCAACGCCGACTTCGTCAGGAGTCTCGGAGCGACCCCTGTCGCCCACGGCCCGGGCCTGGTCGATCGCATCCGTGCCGCCGCTCCGGGCGGGGTCGACGCCGCGCTCGACACCGCCGGCAAGGGGCTCCTTCCCGCCCTCGTCGATCTTCTCGGCGGCCCCGACCGGATCGTGACGCTCGCCGACCGCGATGCCGCACAACACGGCGTCGCATTCAGCCCCGGGGGCAGCGGGAACCGCAACCACCGCCCTGTCCAGGAAGCCCTGAATCTGATCGCCGCCGGCGCATGGACCGCACGCATCGGCCGGAGCTTCCCACTCGACGAGGCCGCGGACGCTCATCGCCTCGTCGCCACGGGCCACACCCACGGCAAAGTCATCCTCCTTCCCTGAATCGCCGACCGGCCATTCAACCACGACAACAATCAATTGGAGAATCCGAAATGCCTGCAGTCCTCGTCCATGGTGTACCTGATACCCACCGGCTTTGGGACACCGTCCGTTCCCATCTTCAACGCGAAGATATTGTGACGATCGACCTCCCCGGGTTTGGCGTACCCCTACCAGTGGGATTCACGTCGACGAAAGAAGAGTATCTCGATTGGCTTATTAAGAAGATCGAAGAAATCGGCGAACCCGTCGACCTGGTCGGTCATGATTGGGGGTCTCTGCTCACGGGCCGTCTCGCGTCTATCCGACCAGATCTGGTGCGGACATGGACAGGCATCAGCGGACCAATCGATCCGGAGTATCCGTGGCACTATCTTGCCAAGATCTGGCAAACGCCAGGCGAGGGAGAGCAATGGATGGCGGACCTCGACCTCGAGGCGTTCGCAGCAAGCCTCAACGAGGCGCAGATGCCGCGCGACGCGGCAAACGAATCGGTCCGGCATCTCGATGCCACTATGAGAGCAAGCATTCTCGCCCTTTACCGTTCGGCGATCGAGGTCGGGGCGGAGTGGAAGCCAGGTTTGAGCAACGTGACCGCACCAGCGCTAGTGATCTGGGGCCTGGACGATCCGTTTCTTCCTCACCGCTTCGCCGACGAGCTCGGTAATGCCACACGCGCACGTGCCGTCTTCAAGCTGCGCAGCTCGCACTGGCCGATGATAGAGCGTCCGGCCGATGTCGCGCGCGAACTCGAGGCCCACTGGGCTCACGTGTAAAACCTGCGCTTGGGTCATTCGGGCTCAAACCCCGCGGCCGCTACGCGAACGGCAATAATTGCTCGCTCGCCATGGTGAGCCCGAGTGCCCACGCATTTGTCCGGAAACGAAACATCGTGACGCAGCCCGGAGAGCGTTGCCGGGGCTGCACACGACAGGAGCATCCTAATGACGAATTCAGCAAATACCCGGATCGGCGTCGGCCTTATCGGGGCTAGTGCAGATCGGGGTTGGGGCGGAATTGCTCACGTCCCGGCGCTGCAGGCGCTCGACGCGTTCCAGATCCGCGCCGTCAGTACGACTCGTATGGAGAGCGCGAATGCGACCGCTCGTCGGCTGGGCGCCAATCTCGCCTTCGACACACATGAGGCTCTGGTCGTGCGACCGGAGGTCGACCTGGTGGTGGTTGCGGTCAAGGTGCCGGAGCACAAGCAGATTGTTTCCGACGCGCTGGCCGCGGGCAAAATGGTTTATTGCGAATGGCCGCTCGCAAGAAACCTATCGGAGGCCGAAGCGCTGGAGGGGTTTGCCCGCGAGCGGCGGCTGCGGACGGTTGTCGGGTTGCAGGGCGGCCTGCACCCGCCGATCCTCTTCCTTCGCGACCTCATCGCGCAAGGCGTGATTGGCAAGCCGCTCAGCACGAGCATCCGAGGGCACTTGACCGACGACATGTGGGTCGGCCGATATGACCCGCCGGTCGAGTACATGGCTCACGCAAAGCATGGCGCCACGCTTCTGAGCATCATGCTCGGCCACGGGCTCGAACCGCTTGCGCGCGTGCTCGGCACGTTCGAGAGTCTGTCCGCCGTCGTCGCCAATCAGCGCGGTGACGGCGTCCGCCTCTCCGATGGCGCGTCGCTGCCGAAGGACGCGCCGGATGAGATCGTCGTCGCCGGCGTTCTCGAAGGCGGGATCGTCACTTCGCTGCACTACAGTGCCGGGCAGTCCGCCGGCTCGGCGATGGTATGGGAGATCCAGGGCGCCGAGGGCAGTGTGCGTGTGGAGTCGGCGTCGGGCTACATCCATTTCACCGATTTCACCATCACGCTGCGCCGCGGTAGCGGGCCTGTCCAAGTGCTACAGGTCCCCTCCGCTTATGCGGCTCCTGACCTGCAACTCGACGCACCCGCAGCGGGGGTCGCCCGCCTCTACGTCCAGTTCGCCGCCGACCTCCGCGACGGAACCGCCGATGCACCGGATTTCGCGGTCGCACTCGATCGCCACCGGGTACTCGAGGCGATCACACGGGCCGCTGAAACAGGTCATCGGCAGCATCTGTCCCGCCACGACCGAGCCATTTGAGGATCAACCCCACCACCGAGTCAACCGTGCCGGAGATCGCGGACATCAGCCTCCGTACGGGAGACGAGACGGAAGTCGACCACTTCTTTGTCGACTTCGTCCACCTGGCCGACCAAGGCGTGGACCAGGCCCTGGAACTGCTGCGTCAGACGATGGAACTGTCCCGCTGAAAGCCGAGCCGCGAGACGGCGCGGTCCGCCCCGGGGGCCGCGTCATCGCGTCGGTCCCTCGCGCGCGGTTGAGGTGGCGGCATAGAGCCAACGGCGAAGGACGAGGGTCACAGCCGGCGTCATCAAATAGGTCATCAACGTACTGAACAGCAGCGCGAGCGTCAGCACCCGCGCCACAAGCGGCCAAGCACGGAGCGCCGGCCCCAAAAGACCGTTGCCGATCAGGGAGATCCGGAGTACGGCCGCGAAGGCGGCGAGCGCCATCTTCCACCGAGGCGGCGCCGTCGTGGGCGTGTCGTGCGCAGTGGTCGAACAGTGCGGCCCGCTCAGGTGACGTCGTCCAGCGCGCGCGGCCTCCTGGTCGCGGAACCGGTGGATCAGAACCCATGGCCCGGCGGCCGTGGCAGGCCGGAACAACCCGTCCCCCAGGTGCCCGGGAAACGCTGAGGCGGTGTCGGTCACCCGTCCGAACCACTCCCGGAAGTCCTGCTCGTAGCCGGGTTCCACAAGCGCGCGGTCAGCAGGGTGACGTCGGCCGGGCCGACGTCGTCCGTCTCGGTCATCGATTCTCATTCCGCCGTCGAGAGCTGTCAGAGCTGCGGTGCCACATGCACGAGGTGCTTGGTCTCCTGGAATTCCTCGATCCCGCGGATGCCGTTCAGGCGGCCCACTCCCGACTGCTTGAAGCCGCCCTCCTCGAGCTGGTCGTGGACCATGGCCCAGGTGTTGGTCCAGACGGTCCCGGCCCGCAGTTCGCGGCCGACGCGCAGGGGGCGGTCGACATCACGGGTCCAGATGCTCGCGGCCAGGCCGAACTCGGTGGCGTTGGCACGCGCCACGGCGTCGGCCTCGGAGTCGAACACCTCGAAGGTGGCGACCGGCCCGAACACTTCGCGCTGCACGATCGGCGAGGACACGTCGGCGACCTCGATCAGGGACGGGCCGAGGAGCGCCCGATCCCGCTTGCCCCGCACGAGGACGGTGGCGTAGTCGGCCGCGGCGGCCACGGTCTGTTCGACCCGTTGGGCGTTTCCTTCGTCGATCATGGCGCCCATCTCGCTGGCGGGGTCGTCGCCGGGCCCGACCCGGACCGTTTCGAGGGCGGCGACGAGCCGCCGCCGGAGTTCGTCGGCCACGCCGCGCTGGACCAATATCCGGCTGCCCGTCACGCAGAACTGGCCCGCGAACATGGTGACGGCCTTGGTGAGCACGGGCACGACGGCGTCCAGGTCGGCGTCGTCGAAGACGAGCATCGGCGTCTTTCCGCCCAGCTCCATGGACAGCGTTTTCAGCGTCGGGGCGGCCTGTTCCATGATCACGCGGCCGACCGCGGTGGAGCCGGTGTAGCTGATCACGTCGACGTCCGGGGAGGAGACCAGCTCCGGAGCCCCGGCGTTTCCGCTCTCGGTGAAGACGTTGAACACGCCCGGGTCCAGGCTCGGCGTGTCGGCGATGATCTCGCTCAGCACTCCGTTGACCAGGCCGGTCTGCGTCGGCATCTTCATGACCACGGTGCAGCCGGCGGCCAGGGCGGGTGCGAAGGATCGCGCCGAGAGGATGACCGGTGAGTTCCACGGCGCGATCACCGCGGCGACGCCCGCGGCTTCGCGCAGGGTCATCGAGTACATGCCGGGCCGCACTTCCCCGGCCCTGCCGTGGTCGGTGAGGGAAAGTGCCGCGTGGTAGCGGAGCTTGGGCACGGTGCCTTCGACTTCGAGGGCCGCCTCGGCGAGTACTTTCCCGTTCTCCCGCGCCAGGAGGGTGATCAGTTCGTCCTGGCGCTGCTCGAGCCGGTCGGCCAGTTCGTGCAGCGCTGCCGCACGCCGGTGACGGTCGCGGGACCAGGCGGTGGAGTCGAAGGCCCTTCGGGCCGCGGCCACGGCGGCCCTCGCCTCCCGCGCACCGCCGTCGGCGAAGGTACCGAGCAGGCCGTTGGTCGCGGGGCTGCGTGACTCGCCGCGGGAGCCGGAGTCCTGCCACTGCCCGTCGATGTAGTGGTGCGCGTGGGGCAGGGCTTCGGACTTGGGCATGAGGTGACCTCTTGTCATGAGTCGCACGGCGTTTCGCCGCGGGTCCGCAGGACAACGTCAGCGACGCTACAAATCAGGGCCGGTGAGCGAATCGGGCGGGCAATCCGTCGTTTTCCGCCGGAGGCGTCGCGCGCCCGCTCCGCCGCAGCCTCCCTGCGCTCACGGCGGCTCACAACCGGCGTGGAGGTGGCTCAGCTCGGTTCGGGTGTTAATGCCGAGCTTGGCGAACACGTTCCCGAGGTGGTGGCCCACGGTGCGGTGGCTGATCCGCAGCTGTACGCCGATCTCGCGATTCGTCAGCTGTTCGGCGGCCAGTTGGGCGACTCGCTGTTCCTGGGCGGTGAGCCGGTTCATCGCCCTGGTGTCCGAGCTTCCCCGGCGTCCCGGCGATCCGGCGAGGTCCTGCTCGCGCTGCGCGCGTTGGCGCAGCGGCTCGGCACCGAGCCGGTCGAACGCCTCCAAGGCGGCACCGATCCGGACACGCGCATCGGTCCGCCGGCGGCCCCGTCGCAACCACTCGCCGTAGGACAACTGAGCGCGCGCGTAGAGCAGCGGGTGGGATCGGGCACCCGGCACGTCGAGTGCGGCCCGGAAGGCACCCTCGGCCCGGGCGCCGCCGAGGAGCCCGCGCGTTACGTGCGCGGCACAGCGGGCCCACGGCGCTCCCGTGCGCCGCGCCCAGGCTTCGAGCACCCGTACCCGTTCGTCCGCGAGGTCGCTTCTGCCGACGCGCACGGCCGCCTCGGCCGTGTCGAGAGCGGCCAGGAGCGCGAAGGTCGGGTGTTCCGCGCCATGGCCCGGCTCGGTCAGGCGCACCAGGATGTCCAGTGCTTCCTCGGGACGCTCGCGAAACAGCGCGGCCATGCCGCGGTTCCAGTACGCGGCGGCGCTCAGCGCGCGGACGCCCTGCGGGAGTGACGTCTCCAGAGTCCTGGCGGTGGCCTCCGCGACGGCGCGTTCGTCACCACGCGCCGCGGCGAGCCAGCCCAGGCTGGTGCGGCAGTGGGAGGCGATGTGGTCGGCACCCAGGTCCTGGGCCAGCCGCAGTCCCTCCGCGGCCGAGGACTCCGATTGCGGCCAGCGGCCGGCAGCGTTGTCGAGCATCGCGGTCTGGGCCAGGGCGGCGGCGAGCCGAGCGCGCTCGCTGCGCCGCCGCAGGTGCGGCAACCGACGGCGCAGCACATCCGCCATCGGCTCGTCGATCCCCCAGGCCAGGGCGAGGGGTGTCGGCGGCAGCAACGGCAGGATGGTCGTACGGGCCCGCGCGGCGGCATCACCGAGGTCGGGGGTTTCCGCCGGCGCCGCGTCGGCAGACACGTCGTCGCTCCACCAGGCAAGCGTGCCGGGTAATCCGGTCCGGCCCTCGACGTCGTCTTCGAGCAGCAGCTCCAGCGCTCTGTCCCGCAGGTCGCCGCGTCCGACGGACCAGGCGGCGCGCATGGCCAGCGTGCCCAGTTCCAGCGCCGTTCCCGCTTCCGGGACGCGCTTCATGTCGGTGATCAGGAAGTGGTGCGCCATCTCGGGCATGCCCCGGGCGAACTCCATGATCCCCCGCAGACCCCGGCTCCGCCGGGCGACGTGAGCACCGGGGGCCAGCCGTTCCGAGTCATCGAGCAGGCGCTCCGCCGTGGCTGCCCACCCGGCGTCCCAGGAAGCCCTGGCCGCCTCGGCAAGGCGTTGTGAGGCGTCGATCGGTGCGGCCGACAGTTCGGCGGCCCGCCACCACGCCCGTGCCGCCGTGTTCGTGGCCCCGCGGAGCCGGGAGCGGACGGCGGTCCGTTCGAGGAGCCGCGCGACGTCCTCATCGCGTCCGTGGGCCAGGGCGGCGAGATGCCATGCGCGCTCCTCCGCCTCGTCCGGCATCGTGGCGGCCAGGGCGCGGTGAGCCCGGCGCCTCGTCGCGGCACCGCAGCCCTCGTAGACGGCTCTGCTCACGACGGGGTGCCGGAAACCGACGCGGTTGCCCGCCACGTGGAGCAGGCCCGCGTTGGTCACTTCTTCCCAGACGGCGTCACCGGCACCCGAGGCACGGCCGGCCCGCTGCACCGTGAGCCGGTCGCCGTGCTCCTCGGCCGCCGCGAGCACGGTCAGCAACTGCGCCGGAGGGCTCAGGGCCTCGATCCCGGCACGGAAAGCCCGCTGCAGGCGCGGCCCGACGGGCGGTCGTCCTCGCTTCCGGCGATGCTCGGCGTCGTCGAGGTCGCCCCCGAGCGTGGCCAGTTCGTGCAGCGCCAAGGGGTTGCCCCCAGCCTCCCGAACCATGTTCCGCGTCGTCGCCTTGTCGGTGAGAGGCGCCACGGCCGCCACAAGCTGCCGCGCGCTCTCGTCGCTCAGGGCGTCGACCCGCACGTCGGCCACGCCTTCCCAGGGCCGGGCGGCCGGATCGCTGTGATCGGCGAGCACGACGACCACGGGATGCGCTCCTACGCGTCGAGCGACGAACCCCAGGCACAGCGCGGTGGCCTCGTCGAGCCACTGCCCGTCGTCCACCACGACGAGCACGGGCTGCCGCTCGGCGAGTCCGCAGAGCAGCGACAGCACGGCCGCCCCGACCACCAGGCGGTCCGTCGGCTCACCGCTCAGCCCGAGCGCGGTACGCACAGCGGCGGCCTGGGCCGTCGCCAGCAGCTCGACACGATCGGCCAGCGGTCGCAGCAGCCCGTGCAGCCCCGCGAAAGCCAGGTCCGACTCGGGCCGGGTGGCCGAGTGGCTCAGCCGGACGAAGTCCGCGGCCTGGCCGTACACGTGGTGAAGCAGAGCCGACTTGCCGATACCCGGCTCGCCCCACACCACGAGCGCGCCACCGCTCCCGCCGCGGGCCTGCGAGAGCAGCCCGTCGAGAACCGCGGCCTCCTCGCGGCGTCCGAACAGCTCCGTCGGCGCTGCCGCTGTCGCAGCTCCGTCACCGGGCCCGCCACGCGCCCACCGCATCACGTCACGCGTTCGGACTGGACGAGTTCGCGGGCACGCGGCGCGACCTCGTGACCGAAGAGGCTCAGGTCGGCAGGCTCATCCGAGGCGAGGATGAACCCGGATACGCCGTACTGCAGGGCGAGGTCGGCGATCTGTTCGGCCCAGTCGCCGGGAGTCCCCTGCAACAGGCCGCCGCCGGCGCCGGACGTGAATCGGCCGCTCAGGTTGAGCAGGCGGCTGACCGCCGCGGGCTCCCGACCGGCGGCGGATGCGGCCTCGTCGATCTGCTCGTTCATCGCGCGCAGCGATGCCGGGCCCTCGGGCAGGAAACCCAGGGAGGGCAGCCAACCGTCGGCGATCTTGCCCGTCAGCCGGAGCATACGCGGCTTGTAGGCACCGATGCGGATCGGGATGCGATGGGCGGGTGCCGGGCCGCGCTTGGCG
Organism: Streptomyces sp. B6B3; assembly: GCF_039871525.1. Taxonomy (NCBI): domain Bacteria; kingdom Bacillati; phylum Actinomycetota; class Actinomycetes; order Kitasatosporales; family Streptomycetaceae; genus Streptomyces; species Streptomyces sp. B6B3. Next base: position 169,541 of record NZ_JBDPLU010000010.1, read on the forward strand.
CCGTTCAAGGTGTAGAACTCCCCGGTGACACGGAGAGGACCGGTCTCGTCGGTGGCCCACAGCCCCCGGATCACGTCCACGGCCTCCTCCACTGCCCGCACGGCCTGGGCCGGTTCGAGCCGGCGGCCTCCCATCGCGACGATGCCGTCCCAGAACGCGCCCGCGCCGATGCCCAGTTCGACTCGCCCGCCGGTCAGCCGGTCCAGGCTCGCGGCGGCGCGGGCCAGCACGGCCGGGGGCCGCAGCGGAAGGCTCAGCACGTTGCCGCTGATCCGGATCCGTTCGGTGCGTGCGGCGACGTACGACATCAGGGTCCAGGTGTCCTGGAACGCCGACTGGTAGGGGTGGTCCTGGAAGCTGACCAGGCCGAGGCCGGCCCTCTCGGAGGTCTGGGCCAGCTCGACCGGCGCCTGAGGCGGGCGGGCGGTGGGGGTGATGAAGCTGCCGAACCACAGCTCGTGGCCGTAGTCGCTCATGGGGTGCTTCCTCCGAGGTGGTTCGCGGCGGGCGTGAGGGCGAAGTTGTCGCCGAACACGCCCTCGGGGTCGTAGACGCTTTTCAGCTCACGCAGACGCGAGAGGGTCCGTGGGGGCCAGGCCGCGGCGATCCGCTCGGGCCGGAGGCTGGACTCGAAGCTGATGTAGAGGCCGTCGAGGAAAGGGCTCAGCCGGGCCCAGGCCCGGTCGACCACCTCGTCGACATCGCCCATCACCACCAGCGAGAAGTTCGCGTCGCGGTGGGCGTAGGCCGTGGCGTCCGCGGGAACATCGGCGACGGCGCCGCCGACCGAGCGGAGCTGAAACCATCCGATCGCGCCGCTGCGGATCATGCGAGCCGCCACCGCGGCGAACTGCGGGGTCACGTGCCGGAGCAGACCGCTGCGTGAGACCGGTTCACCGTGGGAGACCGGTGGGTCGTCGCTCGCGTTGTCCATCACGGCCGCGTAGGAGGTGATGACGATGTCCTGGGCGTACATCGCGGAGATCGCGGCCAGTGGCTCCAGCCGGGCGCGCACGGTCTCCGGGTCCGAGGAGTCGACCATGGTGCGGCTCACCGCGAGCGCCGGTCGTCCGCCGCGCGGGGGCGGCACGATGACGAAGCTGGTGAGGTCCCGCGGTGAGTCCTCGACCGCCCGACCCCACTCGACGAGGTAGCGCTCGAGGTCGCTCCCGTCCTGGGTGAGCCGGGCGAAGGCGACCGCGCCCACGTCGTCGGCCTCGAACTCGAAGGCAGTGACGATCCCGAAGTTCGCGCCCGCCCCTCGCACGGCCCAGAAGAGATCGGGGTTCTCCGAATCGTCGGCCCGCACGACGGAGCCGTCCGCGAGCACCATCTCCACGGCCCGCAGGCGGTCGATGGTCAGTCCGTGCCCGCGCGCGAGGTACCCGATGCCCCCCGCCGTGGCGAGGCCGCCCACCCCGACGCCCCCGTAGTCACCCGAACTCAACGCCCAGCCGTAGGGCTCCAGTGCGGCCGCCACCTCGGCCCAGCGCGCACCCGGGCCGATGCGCACCCGGCGTGTCTTCCTGTCGAGCACCTCGATCGCATTCATCAGTGACACGTCGATGACGATCCCGCCGTCATTGGTGGAGCGGCCGGAGACCCCGTGTCCGGCGCTTCGCCGAGACAGGGCCACGCCGGGATGCCGGCGGGCGAACGCGAGCGCCCGGGTCACCTGCTCGTTCGTCGCCGCCCGCAGAATGATGCCGGGCGCACCGCCGCGCAGGTATCCGGACCGCAGCCGGGCGTAGGCCGGATCACCGGGCTCGACGACCTCGGCCATCTCCGGCGGAGCGCCCTCGTAGTCGATCCCCGGCCGGCGCCTGGCACGCACGGCGGACCGCCGGACCCGCGCGCCCGACCATCCGCGCGGAAGCACCGCGTCCACGGCCGCCCGCAGGGCCGGGGCGACCTCGCTCGCGAAGCCTGCCGCGACGTCTCGCTCCTCGGTGTCCAGCACGATGGTGCCCACCCCGTGCTCGACGACGAGTGGCAGCAGGTCGTTCACCCAGTCCGCGGCTGTCCCGGTGAACCTGCCTGTCCGCTCGCCGAAGCCACCGCGGATCGTGACCCGTCTGCGGATCTCGCGGGGATCACGGCCGGCCCCTCGGGCCGCCTCGTCGACTGCGCGGTTGCCCTGCGTCAGCGTGGCGGCGTCGCACCCCGTCGACCATTCGTCAGCCCGCAGTCCGACCAGCCGGAGCAGGTCTTGGTCCTGGCCGTCCACGGAGATCGGCACGTCGTGCGCGGGCGCGGCCTTCTCAGCTCCCGCGAGACGGTAGAAGCGGCCGGTGAACCGGCCGAGGCCACGGTCGAGGACATTCCAGAGCTCGCGAACGACGGCGATCGCTTCACCCAGTGCCGCGACCGAATCGGCTGTCCCGGACACGGCGGCTGACGGGCCCGCTCGGAAAGCCAGTTCGACCCTGCCTTCGGTGAGCCGATCCAGGCTTGCCACGGCTCGTGCGAGCATCGCCGGATGGAGGGTGGCGGGGCGTGCCTCCAGCACCAGTCCGAGAGAGACCGTCGCCCCGGCGATCCAGGACGCCACAGTCGACGGTTCGAGATCGTCGCCGGCGGTTCCGGCCGGGACGACCAGCAAGTCCAGTCCCCACTGCTCGGCCAGGCCCGCCACTTCGACCAACCGGCCGGGTCCGCAGTCGGCGTCAGAGGGCAGGTGCAGCCCGAACCTCAGCGCGTGCCCGTAGTTCATCGCGCGTGGTGACAGGCCGAGTGTGCGTTCATGGACCAAGGCTGCACGGCGATGATCACAGGCAACAAACGGGACATGACCAGGTCATCAAAAGTGACACGCTCCAGTATCGTGACCGTATGACCGGTCCTCGACAGCCCGATGAAACCTCCGCCACCGCGGGCCAGAGCCGCCCGGAAGCGGGCTACGAATACATCGACGACGACGTGTGCCGCAGTTTTCAGCGCTCGGTCGAGATCGTGGGCAAGAAGTGGAGCGCCGCGGTGCTCCTGGCGGCGATGCGGGGCGCGCGCCGATTCGTCGACTACCGAGCGCGGATCCCCGGAATCTCGAACCACCTTCTGTCCCAGCGTCTGCGTGAGCTCGAGGGCCACCAACTCATTGAGCGGCTCGTGGTACCGACGACGCCGGTCCAGATCACGTACCGGCCCACCGAACAAGGCGCCAGCCTGATGCGTGTCCTGCATCCGCTGATCGAATGGAGCGCCAAGAACGAGGACATGGACACCTGACGAACTGGTCGCATGCCGCCCACGCACCCGAACCGTTGCGTACCGGGACCGGTGATCGCGCGGGCGGCCGCTCGCGGTGTGGCTTCAGCGGTGCGGGAACAGGAACGGGTTACGGGACCAGGACGATCTTTCCCGTGGTGTGGCCGGCCATGATCTCGCGGTGGGCAGTGGCGGCCTCGCGCAGAGGGTAGCTGTCCGCGATCACGATGCGCAGGCGGCCTGCAGTGGCGGCTTCCGTGAGCTGCAGGCGGGCGGCTTCCCGGATCTCGGTGCCGGGATCCGCGCCCGGCACACCACCCAGGAGCTTGATTCCCACGCGAACCCCGCGCTCGTGGCCCGCGATGGTGGCGATACGCAAGCGGTCCGGCACCAGCTCCACAGAGACGTCCACCGCCTCCTCGGTGCCCACGAGATCGGCAGCCGCGTGCACGCCCTCCGGCGCCACCGCGCGCACCCTGTCCGCCAGTCCCGGCCCGTAGACGACCGGGATCGCTCCCAGCTCTCGCAGGAGGTCGTGCTTGCCCCGGCTCGCCGTGGCCACAACCGTCGCGCCGCGTGCCACCGCGAGCTGCACGGCCACGAGACCGACGCCCCCCGCGGCACCGTGGATCAGCACCGTCTCGCCCTTGCCCAAGCCGATCGCCTCAAGCGTGTGTACGGCGGTGACCCCGGCGGCCAGCAGTCCGCCGGCCTGCTCCCAGGACAGGGCGACAGGCTTCGGCACCACGGACGAGGCCGGCACCACGATGTCGGCGGCGTAGGCACCCGGCGCGGAGTAGGTGATCACTTCGTCACCCACCGCGATCGGACCCGCGGGGCCGATCGCGTCGGCACCGACCGCTGTCACCACGCCCGCCGCCTCGACACCGAGCCGCACCGGCAGTCTCTCCGGATCGACACCGAAGGCACCGCTGTACGACTTGTAGTCGAAGGGATTGACGCCGGCCGCGCGGACCTTGATCCGTACCTCGTTCGACCTCGGCTCCGGGACGGCGACATCGATCACCGACAGGACCTCAGGGCCGCCATATGCGCCTGCCACTACTGCAATCGTTTCGCTCACACGGGAGAACAACAGTTGCGCGAGGTGCTCCATTCCTTCGGTCCAACGGGACCGATCACCCGTGTCAGGCACCATGCCGGAAGGCTGTTGTGAGGACGTCCACGCCCTGACCCGCACCGGCCGGAGCCACCCTTCCGTGGCCAGGGAGCCCGACCTGGACTGGCACACGGTGCGCACGTAGCGAAGCCCTCGGGGTAGACCAGGTGCCGGTGTTCCTGCTCTGTCGCTGCCGCGCCGGTGAAGCGGCGCCCCTCCGGATGTCCCGCACGATGACGTCGTCGATGAAGTGGTCCTCAAACTCGGCGTCGGTGAGCTCGCCGGTCATCCAGAGGTGTCGATCGCTTCCCAATCACCCCTGCCTCCTTCGACGCGGAGGGGCGCGGCACGGGGTTTCCCGCGCTCGCGCCGGTCAGTACCGGTGGTGACGTAGCCGCTGATCGCATACTGGCCATTTCTGATGTGGACGGGGATCGGGACGGCGGGGACGACTGCCAGGTTCTCGTAGGCGGTATGGATGAGGTCACGGTAGCTGCGGCGGACGTCGCACCCCAGGTCGGACAGTCAGTTGATAAGGGTCTCGGCGGTCATGTCGAGGCTGGCGTGCGCCAGGGCCTGGTGCCCGCGGTGGTTCCGGTGAGCCGGGAGAGCCCCGCGTGCCAGTGTGTGACGTTGTAGGACGAATGACGACTACAAGGATCACCAGGTAGGCCACTGCACCACCGAAGCCGGAACGGCGGCGCATCCACCGCTCGAACTGGCCGAGGTTCCCGCGAGCGGGTCGGGCCGGCACCCGAGGGGTCGGCATGTCCGATGGCTTGCTCGTCCCGGCCACTGGACCGCGGTAGCCAGCCAACTCTCGACCGTCAGGCGGGAGTCCAGCGCCCCACGGCACACAGCAGCCGGGCCGATCACAGATCCCCGCGACCAGTCTGCCGCCGGTCTTACCGCTCCGCACCTCGGCCCGGTCGCGTCGCTCAGAGTCTGGGCGCCACACCGTGCGTGGACTCGTCCACGGGATACACGACAAGAGCGATCTTGCCGCGCGGGCGTCCGCGTCCTTCGTCGACGGAGCCGCCCACCAAGAGGCTGTGGGCGTGGGCGACGTCGGCCAGCGGCAGCACGGCGCCCGATCACCGGCCGGAGTTCGTCCTGGTCGACCAGGCGGCCGAGGGCCTCGAGTTTTTCCCGGCCGGGACTGACGAAGAGGAAATGGTAGGTCGCGTTCACGCCCCAATCGGCGAGAAGGTTCCGCGGCTCGGTAATGTCCACGATCGACACCACGCGGCCTCGGTCGGCCAGAACCAGCGGACTGCGGGTGAGGGTGTCCCGGCCCACCGTGTCCAACACGACGTCCACCTCGCCCAGGGCCTGCACCTGCGGCACATAGTCAGCAGCCGAGAAGTCGATCGTGACGTCCGCTCCCAGCCGGGAGACGACGTCGTGATCCCTCTCCCGCGCGGTGGTGACCACCTCAGCCCCAGCGCACGTGCGACCTGGATGGCAACCGAACCGACCCCGCCCGCGCCGCCGTGCACCAGGACCCGCTCCCCGGCCCGTTCGACCAGCGTCTCCCACGCCGTCACACCCACGAGAGCGAGACCGGCGGCCTCGACATGCGACAAGCGGGAGGGCTTGCGGGTGACCAGGGCCTGGTCGACCACGTGGACGGCGCGGCGGACGGCCGGTCACCCACGATGCGGACCTGTACAAGGACCGCAACACCGTCGAACGCCTGATCAACAAGCTCAAAGCGTGGCGCGGGATCGCCGCCCGGTACGACAAGACGCCGGACAGCTACCTCGCCGCCCTCCACCTCCGCGGCACCGTCATCTGGCTTCACAGCCTCCAACCGACACCTTGATCGCGACTCCCCACAGGCCCTAGTCCCGCGCCAGGGCCTCCAGCCGCACCTCTCCGCCGAGTTCCCCCCCGACGACGTACAGGGTGTCGTCGGTGAAGGCCACGTCCTGCACGTAGGGGGAACAACACCTGGTCCGGGAGTACCGGGACAGGGTGATGTCACCGGTGAGGGCGCCGTCGGCCGGGTCCAGCCAGGCGACGTGGGCGTCGTCGACGCCGTCGGCGGCCACCTCGTCGTACGTCACCACCGGCTCCTCGTCCGGCTCCCCGACCAGGCGTGCACGTGGTCCCAGTTCGGTCTCCCACAGCTGTGTTCCGGTCCGGGGATCGAACCCCCGGACCACGTTCAACGTGGCGTCGGGGCTGCTGACGCGCGTGATCACCAGCGAGTCCGTGACGAAGTCCTCGAAGGTCTGGGTTTCGCTGTCCACCGGGATCTCGCCGCTCACCTCGCCCTCGTCGTCGTACGTCCACAGCCAGGCGTCGTCCGACGCGTGGCGGGAGACGGAGAACGCGACGGGCTCGCCGGCCAGCAGGTGAGGATCCACGCGGTTCTCAACAGGGCTGGTCCACATCGTGTCCAGGGTGTCCGCGTCGAACGCCGTGATCCGGTCGCTGCCGTCCTCGTCGTCCGAGTGGCAGTTGTGATGCAGGACGATGACCGTGTCGGTGTGCCAGGTGGTGACGGGTTCGCCGGGACAGGGCGACGGCGACGCCTCCGGCAGCGGAAGTTCCTCGCCGTCCTCAATGGCGAAGCGGTGCACACGGCCCACCAGGCTGGCGTTGATCGCCTCGTCCCCGACGGTGACCCGCACGTCGCCGCCGAGGTCGCCCACCCCGCTGTCCCCGGGCTCGCCGAGGTCCTTCTGCCAGATCACCTCGCCGGCGGCGGTGTCGACGACGGCGAGCGACGTGCAGTTGGGCTCCTCGGCCCGGTCGTCCGCCGGTCGGTAGAGCACGGCGCCGATGCCCTGGGCGTTCGCGTCCGGGCTGGCCGAACAGGGCATGACATCGAGCCCTTCCGGGTCCTTGAGCTTCCACAGCTCCTCGCCCGAGGACTGGTCGAACCCCCACATCCCGCTGCCCGTCAGGAGGACGACCACCTCCTGGCCGACCCAGACCTGACCGTTGTTCACGGCGGAGACGAAGTCGTCTCCGCCCTCCGGCAGCGGCTCGGTCCGCCACAGGGACTCCGCCACGTTGCCGGGCTGCCCGCCGCCGTCCCGCTTGTCGTCGCCGCTGCCGTCGCCGCCGTCACCGGTCGCGTTCACCACCACCAACACGCCCCCGGCCACGAGCAGCGCCAGCAGCGCACCCACCACAACCAAAACGCGCCTACCAGGCCCCGCCATGTTCGTCCCCCGTATTCCCCGTGGCTCCCGCCCGTCCCGCTTCCGACGCCCGTGCGGGCGCCGGCGGTTCCCGCCGGCGAACGGCAGCCGGTCGGCGGGGGCGTGCCCCCGCCGGTAACCGCCTAACCTCCCTGCGGCATCGGCGGCACGTTGGCGTGCCGGACGGTGTAGTCCCCGGCGGTCACCTCCGTGAACGGTGCCGGGGCCAGGCAGGGGCGCAGGTCCCGCCCGTCCGCCGCGCCCCAGGAGAAGCCCATGCGGTCCTGACCACCGCCGGCCCCGTCCGCGTCGCCGTCGTGGACGCTGAATCCGAGGCGCTGGCCCACCTCGGTCTGGCCGTGCGAGGACCAGGTGACGATCGCCGTCAGCGTCGCGACCGGGCCGCCCGTCAGCAGGCAGTCCACCTCCGCCTCGACCACGTAGGTGACGTCCTCGCCGGCGAACCGGTGGGTGAACGTCACCGTGCCCCGGGCGTCGGTCGGGGTGCCCTGGGGTGCCTCGTCCGTGGGCCGGGTGAACGGCGCGCGGTGGGCGTCGAAGGCGAAGCGGATGTCGTCGTCGGGCGCGTAGTGGAAGAACACGCGCGCCGACCCGACGACGCTCGCCTTCTCGGGGCGGGCGGGGGTGGGCGCCGCGGGTGACGCGCTCCCCGCGACGGTCAGGGCGGCCGCCGCCACGCAGGACAGGGCGGTCAGCCTGCGCGGTATCGAGGCTGTCTTCCGGTTCGGGCGCTGCGGGCTCTGGCGGTTCGGGCTCTGGTGTTTCGGGCTCATGGATCAAGGGTCGGCGCCGGGGGACCTGGCCGGCCATGTGCCGATCGGGCCCTTCAGCCGGCCCCGATCTGGGGTCCCGTGCCCCTCGGCACGGGGGTCACTCGTCGGGGAGGGCGAAGAGCTCCAGGTGCCCGCAGCGGGGGCAACGGTGGGCCTCGATGCGCATCCGCTCCCGGCCCATCCGTTTGGCACCGCCGAACACCCCGCGTTCCAGCGGACCCCTGATCCAGCGCGCGTAGCCCCGAGAGTGTTGGCCGGAGTCCTCGACGAAGCCCTGTTCCAGTCCGACCGCACCGCACTGGGTGCACTTCAGGTGGTCCATCGTGCGATCTTAGGGGCCGGCGGTCACGGGATCGCCTCGCCCGTGTCCCAGGCCCAGGCGGCGACCTCGACGCGGTTGCGGGTGCCGAGCTTGGCCTGGACGGCCGCGAGGTGGTTCTTCACCGTGCCCGGGGAGAGGCCGAGGGCCTGGGCGATCTCGGCGTTGGTGTGACCCCGCGCGACGTGGGCCACGATCTCGCGCTCCCGGGCGGTGAGCGCTTCGGGGGACGGGCGGCCCGGCCGGTGCGGCGCCGGGGCGGCCAGCCGGCGCAGCAGACGCACCGTGATCTGCGGGCTGATCAGGGTGTCGCCGGCGACCGCCGCGCGCACGGCCTCGGTGAGCAGGGCCGGGCCCGACCGCTTGAGCAGAAAACCGCAGGCGCCGTCGCGCAGCGCGGTGTTGACGTACTCGTCCAGGTCGAAGGTGGTCACCACCACGACCCTGAGCGGGTCGGCGACGCCGGGACCGGCCAGGCGTCGGGTCACCTCCAGGCCGTCGGCGCCCGGCATCCGGATGTCGGCCAGCACCACGTCGGGGCGGAGGTGTCGGGCCTGGGCGATGGCGGAGTCGCCGTCCCCGGCCTCGGCGACCACGGTGATGTCCGGCTGCGCGTCGAGGATGATCCGGAACGCGCCGCGCACGGCGGCCTGGTCGTCGGCGAGCAGCACGCGGATCGGCACGCGGGTCATTCTCGCGGCCCCGCCGGAGCGGGCGCGGCCGGCGCCGAAACGGCCGCCCTCGGCACGGGATCGAGTGGCAGCACCGCGGACAGCCGCCAACCGTCCCCGTCCCCGTCGCCGTTTCCGTCACGCGAGCGCGGGCCCGCGGTGAGGCTGCCGCCCAGGGCGGCGACCCGTTCGGTCAGCCCCGGCAGACCGCGTCCGCCGCGGCGCCGCCTGAGTCCCGCCGCGACGGCGGACGTGCCGCGGCCGTCGTCGGCGACGGTGACCCGCAGCGTGTCGCCGTGCGCGCCCGGCAGCCGGCGCACGGTGATGTCGACGCGGCTGGCGGTGGGCGCGTGCCGGCGCACGTTCGTCAGTGCCTCCACCACGATCCGGTAGACAGTGGTGGCCAGCGCCCGGTCCTCGACGCGCGCGGCCGCCGGGTCCAGGTCGAGGTGGGCGTGCGCGCCGCCCACCGCGCTGAACCTGGCGGCGAGTTCGGGCAGGTCGGCCGTCGTGGGCAGACGGGTGTGGGGTTCGGCGGACTCACCGCCGGTGGGGTCGCCGTCGCGCAGCATGTGGACCGTGCGGTCCATGGCCGCGAGGGCCCGCTGCCCGGCGAGCTCGATACCGCGGAACAGGTCGGCGGCCCGTTCCGGATCGTGCGCCGCCACGATCTGGCCGGCCTGCGCCTGGGCCAGCATCTCGCTGACGTCGTGCGCGACGAAGTCGTTCAGGTCGCGGGCGAGTTGCAAGCTTTGCGCCCGGCGGGCCGCGGCCACGGCGCGCACCCGTCGCGCGTCGAGCCAGCCGAGGTAGCGGCCGGCGGCGGCGACGAGCAGGGCGAGCAGCGCCCAGGTGGCGACCCCCAGGAACGCCACGGCGGCGCTCACGGGGCCGCGGTCGAACCGGAGGAGCAGCGTCGGCACGGCGATCGCCGCGGGCGCGAGCGCCCACAGCTGCGCCCGGCCGTGCGCGGCGCGCGCCGCGAGGGCGAGTAGGAGCAGCAGCGCCCCGCATTCGGCGAACTGCCAGCCGACGCCCGGGCCTTCACCCTCCCCGTACTGGCCGCCGACCGCGGTGACGCACGCGGTGCCGCCCAACGAGACGAGGCCCGCCGCGCAGGCCAGCGCGGGCGGGCGAGGGCTCCGCAGGGGCGTGGACATGCCCGGGAGGATAGCCGGCCCGGTGTGGGCCCTGGCCCGTGCCGAACGGCACCCGGACCGGCCGGAACGCGGAGTCCGCGGTGCCGATCGGCACCTGGGCGCGCCGGCCGGCCGACGGGGAACCGGAAGGGCCCGGGCCGACAGCAGGGCTGCCGGCCCGGGCCCCAGGGACGGCGGTGGTCAGTCGCCGTGTGCGCAGGTCGCCTCGTTGAGCAGGTAGCGACCCGGTGGTCCCGCGCCTTCCGTGTGTTCCGCCAGGTAGCCGAAGGTCACGCTGGCGCCGGGGTTGATCCGGCCGTTGCCGTCGCCGTTGGTGGCGGTGACCATGTCGCCGAACTGGGAGATGGTGGTGGCCCAGTCGGAGATGATGGTCTGCCCCCAGGGCAGGGGGAACTCCAGCGACCAGCCGTCGATCGCGGTGTCGGTGTTGTTGGTGATGGTGAGGTCCACGGTCATGCCGGTGCCCCACGCCCGCACGTCGGCGGTGACGGTGCAGGTCGGCTCGGTCCGCTCGAACGACACCCGGTGCAGGCCGCCCGGCAGGTCGTTGACGACGTAGAACTCGCCCTCGGGCGTGGCGCCGAACGCCGTGACCTGCGTCGGCATCTCGCCGATCTCCGCCTGCAGATAGCCGCCGCGGCCGTCCGAACGCAGCGCCCAGACCGACGAGGAGCAGTAGTCGGTGGCGATGTACGTGCCGCCCACCAGGTCGGCGTACTGCTCGCCGTGGTACACCCGGCCGCCGATCACCGCGCAGCCGCCTGTGTAGGGGGAGTAGGTGAACACGGGGTCGGTGTAGTCGCCGCCCGGATCGCACTGGGCCTCGTCGAACACCTCGTAGCCCTCGCGGCAGGACCAGCCGAGGTTGGCACCCGCCTGCTCGGCGCGCTTCAGGTGGTCGATCTCCTCCCACCGGCCCTGGCCGACGTCGCCGATCCACAACGAGCCGTCGGCCTCGTCGAACGAGAACCGCCACGGGTTGCGCACGCCGTAGATCCAGATCTCCTCGCGGGCGCCCGCGACGCCGACGAACGGGTTGTCCGCCGGAACGCAGTAGGCCAGGTCCCCGCAGCTGCGGCTGACGTCGACGCGCAGGATCTTGCCGAGCAGCGTGTCGAGCCGCAGGCCGCTGTCGAACGGGTCGCCGGAGCCGCCGCCGTCGCCGATGGCCCAGTACAGGTAGCCGTCGGGGCCGAACGTGATCTGGCCGCCGTTGTGGTTGCTGTACTCGGCGTGCTCCTGGGAGATCAGCGGCTCCAGGGTGGCGTCGGCCAGCGAGTAACGGCCCAGGGTGACGGCGCCGTCGGGCAGGGCGGTGTAGGCCAGGTACAGCTCCTGGCTCTCGTTGAAGTCGGGCGCGAGGGCCATGCCGATCAGCCCGCGCTCGTTGCCCGTCTCGGCGACGGAGGAGGTGATGTCGATGAGCGGGGCGGTCGCGAGGCCGGTGTCCGGGTGGTAGACGCGGACCCTGCCGCTCTTCTCGGCGATGAACAGCCGGTCGGTGCCGTCGTCGGGCGCGGCGATGGCGATGGGGCGGCGCAGCCCCGAGGCGACCTGGGTGGCGCTCGCGGTCACCTCCTCCAACGGCACCGTGGCGGCGGCCGTTTCGGCTGACGCGGCAGCGGTGGACGCGCTGACGGAGGAGTCGGCGGACGGGGATTCGGGGGCTGCCGAGGCGGCCAGCGGGATGAGAAGCGGTAGCGACAGAGCGAGCAGCAGCGATCCTGCCCAGCGTCGTCTTGGCATGTCGGCTCCGAAAGAGAGTTACCTCGGGACGGGCGGCGCGTGCGGGCCTCGACAACCAGACCGGAATCCGTCACAACTAACGCACAAGCGACGGGTATTCGGGCAGGACAGTCAGGTTCCGTGCTCCGACGTGCCTTGCGGGACATTAACCCGTCACAACCCTTCACGGAAGCGCTTCGACCGCCGCGACGTCGGCGAACCGCGGTGCGGGGCCCGACGGTTGGTCGCGCCCGGACCCTCCGGACCCCTTTCCAGCGGTCCCGACGGCGGGCAGGGTGACTCCACCGAACGAGGAGGAGAGACCGCGTGCGAGCGTTCGTCATCACCGAACCGGGGCGCGGCGGCGTCGAGGACGTCGAGCCGCCGACCGCCGCGCCGGGCCACGTCGTCGTCGACGTCGAACGGGCCGGCGTGTGCGGCACCGACGTGGAGTTCTTCACCGGCGCGATGGCGTACCTGCACCAGGGCCACGCCCGCTACCCGATGCGCCCGGGCCACGAGTGGTGCGGCGTCGTCACGGCGCTGGGCGACGGCGTGGAGCGCGGCTGGCTCGGGCAGCGCGTCACCGCCGACACCATGCTGGGCTGCGGCCGGTGCCGGCGCTGCCGCGCCTGGCGGCACCACGTGTGCGACGACCGCTTCGAGATCGGCGTGCGCGGTGGCTGGCACGGCGCGCTCGCGGAGCAACTCACCGTCCCGGCCGGCGCCCTGCACCCGCTGCCGGCGGCCGTGGACGCCACGGCCGGGGCGCTGGTGGAGCCCGGCGGCAACGCGTTGCGCGCCGTCGAGGCCGCGGCGCTGGCGCCCGGCGAGCGGCTGCTGGTGGCGGGCCCCGGCACGATCGGCCTGCTCGCGGCGGCGTTCGCCCTCGCCCGCGGCGCGGAGGTGCACGTGCTCGGCGTGACCGAGCCGTCGCTGGCCTTCGCCCGCACCCTCGGCGTGCACGGCGCCTGGACCGCCGAGAACCTGCCCGACGACCAGCCCTACGACGCGGTCATCGACGCCTCCACCGCGCGGGAGCTCCCGGCCCGGGCCCTCGACCTCGTGGAGCCGGGCCGCCGCGTCGTCTGCATCGGCCTGGCCGCCCGGCCCAGCACCGTCGACACCCGGACCCTGGTGCTGCGGGACGTCACCGCCGTCGGCATCCTCGGCGCCTCGGCCGGGCTCGCCCCGGCGATCGCCGCCTACGCGTCCGGCGCGGTCGATCCCCGGCCGCTGATGGCCGCCACCCGGGGCCTCGACGCCGCGGCCGACATCCTCGCCGGCACCCGGCCGCCCGGCGCGGGCCCCGGCCCCAAGTTCCACATCGACCCCCGCGCCTGACCGCGCCTGACGCGGGCGGGTCCGTTCGGCCGTCCAGGTGGCTCCGTTGTGCCTGGTCGTGGCGTGCGGCGGCATCCTCGCGAGCATGCGGAAGCCTCGGCCCGAAGGGCCGCACCGGGCGGCCCTGACGTATCGCCAGGAGGACTCAGCCCATGCGCGTCCGCACCGCCCTCACCGCATTCGCTCTTGCCACGGCCGGCCTGATCGGGTCCGTCGGCACCGCCACCGCCCAGCCCATCTTCGACATCGACTACCACCTGCTCTCACCCGTCAAGCAGACCTGCATCATCAACCACCCCGCGATCGCCTCCGCTCCCATCCACGTCTTCTCCCGCGAGACCAACACCTGCGAGAACGACGCCTGACCCGCGCCCTCTCATGACACCGACGGCGCCCGCCGGCCCCGGAAGGGGACCCGGCGGGCGCCGTCGGCTACTCCCTGTTCAGTCGATGACCGCGGTGGCCTCGACCTCGACCATCATGTCGGGCGCGGCGAGGGCGGCGACGCCCACCAGCGTGGCCGGCGGTACCGGGGTTGTTCCCAGCTCCGCCGCGGCCCGTTCGATCCCCGCCAGCAGAGCGGGCATTCGGTCCGCGGTCCAGTCGACGACGTACACGGTCAGCTTCGCCACGTCGTCGAAGGAGGCGCCGACCTCGGCGAGGGCGGTGGCGACGTTGAGATAGCACCGCTCGACCTGGGCGGCGAGGTCGCCCTCGCCGATCGTGACCCCGTCGGCGTCCTTGGCGACCTGTCCGGCGAGGAAGACCAGCTTCGAGCCCGACGCGACCGACACCTGTCGGTAGACGTCGACCGTGGGCAGTCCGTCGGGGTTCACGAGGGTGAGGGCCATACCGCGTCTCCTGCTCTCTTGTGGTTACTCGGGAACCATAGGAGAGTGAAGGCTGACCTGGAAGAACGAACTTTTCGGTGACTGGGGAACCTCATGGTGACCAAGCAGCTCGCGGGCTCGCACGACGAGGCGGACCTGACCCGCGCCGACTCCCTGGCGCGGGAGATCTTCTCGGACGTCGCCAACAAGTGGGCGTTCCTGATCATCGAGGCGCTCGGCGAACGCACGCTCCGCTTCAGCGCCCTGCGGAACGAGGTCGACGGCATCAGCCACAAGATGCTCACCCAGAACCTGCGCATCCTGGAACGCAACGGCCTGGTCGAGCGGACCGTCTACCCCACCGTGCCGCCACGGGTCGAGTACACCCTCACCGAACCGGGCCAGGGCCTGCGCGAGGCGGTCAGCGGAATGTGCGCCTGGACCCAGCGCTACCTCGCCCACATCGAGTCCGCCCGCCGCGACTTCGACGCTGGCAGTGCTGCCATGTGAAAATCGCGAGCATGACGGTTGACCCGACGCCTGCGTATCTCAGTTCGGTGGGGGACAAGTTGGCCGCCGACGGCTGCTCCCCGCGGTGGCACAACGAAGGCGGCACGCCAGTGCTGATCGGCCGCCGGTCGGACTTTCGGGTGGGGTGGGGGGCGACCAAGCTGCACCTGTTCACCCTGGCCGCGGCCGTTCCGGAGATTACCGTTCCGGTGATTGCCGACTTCACCCAGCACGCGATTCGGTACGCCAAGGCCCACAAGGGAGGTCTGCCCAGGGGATTGCAGACCGGGGTGGCTGTCTTCCCCGCCCTGATCAGCACCAGGATCGATCCGCAGGCGGTGGCCTGGGCCGAGCAGAAGCAGCGGACACAGTTCGCCTGCTTCGCCCGCCCCGTGGTCGTGGATGTGATACGCCGGTACGTGGGGGTGTATCGCGGTTCACCCATCATCGGCCGAACTTACGCGTCGCATTTGCTGCAGAAGAGCGACTACTACTTCTCGGGCAGCGCCTTTTCCATGTCGGCCTGAGTCGGTGCGCTCTGATGATGGCCGCGGCGGCGGTGATCCGGGAGGTCGGGTCGTCATCACACGCCGCCGAGCAGGGCACCAGCCGTTCGTCACAGCCCCGGCAACGCCGCCTCGGAACCGGGGACCAGCAACGAGTTCCTAGCGGCTGACGTGGGTGACGAACGCCTGCCAGGCGTGGGCGTTCACGAGCAAGGCCGGGCCGGCGGGGATCTTGCTGTCCCGGACGGGGACTATGCCGGGTATGCCATCGGCCACCTCGACGCAGTCGCCGCCCTCCTCGTTGCTGAAGCTCGACTTCCGCCAGCGTTCGCTAAGTACCGACGCGTCCGAGAGGTGCCTAGTACGCATGGCCGTACTCCTTCAGGTATCGCAGGATCAGGAGACGTGAGCGTTCCTCCGAGAGCGCCTTGGATCGGACCCTGTCGAACTTGCGGGACAGTTTGATCACCCGGTCCGGTGCCATGACCGGCTCACCCGTCATTGGGCCCTCGACGTGGCCGATCATAGTCCCATCAGCCAGGGTGAGAAGTGTGACGGTGCCGCCCGCCATGCCGTGATCTCCTTCGGCGAACGGGACCACCTGCACGGTGTTGTAGACACTCTCGACCGCCGCCAGCACGTGCTCCAACTGCTTACACATGATCCGGGACCCGCCGACGGGCCGGGCCAGCACCGCCTCGTCCACCACCACGAGGTACTGCGGCGGCACCTCACGCTCGAACAGCCGCTTGCGGCGCATTCGGTCGGCGACCCACCGCTCGATCTGCTCCTCGGTGTCCCATGCCTGCCCGTTGCGCGTGAGTTCCCGCGCATACTCCTCGATCTGGAGCAGCCCAGGGATGACGGTGCTGTTGAAGCTATGGATGCGGACAGCCTCCTTCTCCTTCCGCAGCACCTTCCCGTAGTCCGGGATCTTCGCGTCGCGGTCTGCCTTCAGCAGGTCCGCGAACAGCCCGCCCGTGCCGAAGTAGTCGTCGATCGCCTTCGCCAGCGCCTCGGACGGCAGTTGACCGCCGTTCTCGATCCGGCCGAAGTAGGTGTGTTGGTACCGGAGCTCCTCTCCCAGCCCGCGCAGCGAAAGTCCCGCGCCCTCCCGCAGCCGCCGCAAATGTCTGGCCAAAACCTCGCGCGGTGTCATTCGCTCGTCGTCAGGATTCAGCTCCATTGCTGAACCTCCGTTTGCTACAAAGTCATTTCGGATTCGACAACGGCAAGAGTATCGAGACCGCGACGAGTCTGGCGGGTTTTGAGTGTCATGAGTGACCGGCTCCCGAGACAGGAAGGAGCGGTGTCGAACCGTTCCGTGAGCGCGGCGCGATGACGTGACGGCGAGTGGCGGCCCACCCGTCAGCCCCGCGCCGCGTGATGGCAGGCTGAGCCACATGGGTGATCACGTCCAGCACGAATCGGTGCGGCGCAGCTACGACACCGTGGCCGAGGAGTACGCGGTGCGGCTGTTCGGCGAGATCGCCGAGAAGCCGCTCGACCGGGCGCTGCTCGCCGCCCTGTTGGAGCAGACCGCGCCGGACGCGCCGATCGCCGACCTCGGTTGCGGTCCCGGGCATGTGGCGGCGTGGTTCGTCGACCACGGCGCGCGGGCGATCGGGATCGACCTGTCCGCCGGCATGATCGAGGCCGGCCGTCGCCGGTTCGACGGGGTGTCGTTCCGGCAGGGTGACCTGCTGGACCTTCCCGCCAGGGACGGCGAGTTCGGTTCCGCGGTCGCCCTCTACACGATCATCCACCTGGCTCCCGAGGAACGCGACCGCGCCTTCCGGGAGATGGCGCGCGTGCTTCGCCCCCTGGGACTTCTGCTCCTCTCCTTCCACGTCGGCGAGGAGGTGCGGCACCTGGACGAGTGGTGGGGCCACGACGTGGATCTCGACTTCCGCTTCCTCGACCCGGCGCACGTGGCCGGGCTGCTCGAAGCGGCCGGCTTCGTCGTGGAGATGCGCATGGAACGCGCCCCCTACGCCCACGAGGCCGACACCCGCCGCGGCTACCTCCTGGCCCGCCGCGCCGGCTGACGGACCGGCCCGGGAAGCGCTTGCTAGCGTCACCGCATGACGGCTTGCCTGGAATGCGGCTTCGAGTACGACCTCGCTCTGGCTCCCACGGTCTCGACCCTCGTCACGAGCCACGCGGACGCCTACACGGACCTGCTGCGAGCCGACCCGCCGGCCCTGCGGCGTCGCTCGTCCCCCGAGGTGTGGTCGCCTCTGGAGTACGCCTGCCACATGCGCGACGTGTTGCTCGTCCAGCGGGAACGAGTACTGGCCGCGCGGCGTGGGGACACGCCCGTCGCCGAGTCCATGGGGCGCGACGAACGGGTGGAGCACGACGGGTACGCCGACCAGCGGCCCGCCGACGTCGCCCGTCAACTACGGGACGCGGCGACGCTGTTCGCCAACGTCCTCGACCGGCTGTCGCCGGCCGACTGGGAGCGCGCGCTGATCTACCCGTTCCCCGAGCGGGAGGAACGCTCACTGCGCTGGCTCGCCGTGCACACCCTGCACGAACTGCGCCACCACCTGCTCGACATCCGCCACCAACTGGCCTGAATGTCAAGGGCCGAGCCCGGGCGGCCGTGTGCCGCGCGGGCGTCGCGCGGCGCACGGCCAGGCCGGGCTCAGATGAGGGACAGCGTCGGTCCCGCGCAGCCGCTGACCGTCTTCGGCAGGTCGTCGGCGTCGTCCAGCGTGTAGTCGTACGGGGGGTCGGTGAAGGGCGTGACGCCGCCGCCCTCGCCGCCGGCGCCGGTGTCCTGGACGCCGCTGGTGTCGTCGTAGATGTTGCCCTCGGCGGTGATGTACGAGGGCCGGACGTACATGAACTGGTGCGGGTTGTTCACGTCCTTGAAGTAGTTGTTCTCGATCAGCACCGAGGCCAGGGCGCCGACGCCGACGGCGTAACCGTTGTCGGTCGACGTGTAGTAGTTGTTGAACACGTGGCCCTTGCCGAACAGGATTCGCGGCATGCGCTGGTCCACCGCCTCGGCGAACCAGTTGTGGTGGTAGGTGACGTTCAGCTTGCCCGCGTCCGTGGCGTCCTGGTCGGGAGAGGCGTCCGAGCCCACGAGGCTGGCGAGCCGGTGGTCGTGCGAGGTGTCCGTGTACCAGAACTTCGACCAGGACACCGTGATGAAGTCCGAGCCCTGGGTGAGGTCCATCAGGCCGTCGCCGGCGTTCCAGACGTTCAGGTGGTCGAACCAGAGGTGGTGCGCGCCCCGGGCGGCGATCGTGTCGTCAGGGCCGGGGTCGGGCCAGAATCCGTGGAAGTTCAGATTGCGGACGATGATGTTGCTGCTGCCCTCGCGGATGTTGATTCCGCCGTGGATGGTCGCGTTCTCGTCGGCGCCGACCAGCGTCTTGTTGCTGGCGATGTCCACCGCGTAGGAGCCGGTCGTGATGGTTCCGGAGACGACCAGGACGCGCGGCGTCGCGTCGCCGCCGTACTGCTCCAGTTCCTCCAGCGTGGTGATCACCTGCGGGGTCGCGTCGCCGCCGCCCGTCGTCGTGCTGAGGCCGTTCCCCTCGACGGTCGCCCATCCCTGCAACTCCTCGTCGCAGGCGAGTGCGGGTGCCGCGGTGGCGCCGTTGACGGTGGTCAGTCCCATCGCCGCGATCGAGGCGACCACCGTGCCGATGATGGCGGTGACTGATCGTTGTCGGAACAGCAGTTCTCGAAGCTTCATGAGTGCGCATTCCTCCCGAGGTCGATGTCGAAGGAGGCACGTCGAAAATATCGCTTTCGATGCGTTGCCAATCAGAGCGCTGGAAGCATAGAGAGCGCTTGCTAAAGCGTCAAGGCATTCATTTCCGCAGCAAATTATGGGTCAATTCCGCTCCGGGTCGCCGGGAACGATCGGAAAGGGGTCTCGGGACGGCGGTCTACCGTCGCTGCCGCCCTCGCGAACGCGTCCGCAGGGTGGCGGGACGCAGCACCCGCCTGGGCCCTCTCGGGCTGTCACGAAAGAGAGGAACCCCAGCCGCCGCGCGGCTGGGGTTCCTCAAGGTGGCGAGTCTCGGTCAGCAGGGCGGTCAGCGCTGCAGCGTGAGCAGGCCCGGCCGCCAGGGCAGCGCGTTGTAGGGGGTGCCCGGCGGTGTGCCGGTGGGCAGGCCCTGGTAGAGGAACTGCAGGTTGCAGGGGTCGATGGTCTTGGTCTGGTCGGGGTTGGTGCGGACCAGGTCACCGTGGCTGATGTCGTTGGTCCAGGTGGCGCCGCTGTTGGCCTTGCCGGCGAAGGGGTTGCTCTCGCTGGCGGCCTGCGGGGTCCAGCTACCGTTCAGGCTGGAGGAGGTGAAGGAACGGAAGTAGCGCCCGTTGGCGCCCATCGCCTCGACGATCATGAGGTACTGGTTCTGGTCCTGGACCTTGTAGACCTCCACTCCCTCGAACAGGTTTGCCTTGGTGTCGCTCATGATGGTGGTGTAGGAGGAGCCGAAGCTGCTGGGGAAGTTCCCGATCGGCATGCTGGCCCGGTAGATGTTGCCGTTGTCGCCGGCGAAGAACAGGTACATGTTGTTGCCGTCGGCGATCAGGGTCTGGTCGATCGGGCCGGTGTCGGAGCCGGGGATGCTGCCGGTGAACAGCGGCTGCGGGGCGGACCAGCTGTTGGGGTTGGTGGGGTTGGTGGAGGTGCTGTAGAAGAAGGGCCACTGGCCCCACTGGGACGCCATCACCCAGATGTTCTTGGGCGCGAAGTAGATCAGCGTGGGCGCCACCATGCCCAGGTTCATCTTGGTCTGGGTGGCCGAGGCCATGTCCGACCAGTTCGTGAAGGGGGCGAAGGCCATCGAGCCGTAGGAGGTTCCCCCGGACACGTTCGAGCCGTAGACCAGGTGCTGGCCGTTGTAGACGACGTTGGTGAAGTCCTTCAGCGAGGTCCACCCGTTGGCCGGCTGCGCCAGTGCACCCGTCGACGTCCAGCGGTACGTCGAGGGAAGTGAACACGAGCCGCCCGGCGTGGACAGGCCGGTCCACTTCTGGCTGTTGGCGCCGTTGCACGCCGAGAGCTGCACCGCCGTGCCGTTGGCCGTGGCGCCGCCTGACAGGTCCAGGCACAGCCCGGACTCCACGGCGACGACCGTGCCGTCGGAGTTCACCCGCCACTGCTGGTTCGTACCGCCGTTGCAGGCCCAGATCACCGGCTTGGTCCCGGCCGTGGTGGCGTGGTTCGGCACGTCCAGGCACCTGTTGCCGTACACCGTCAGCTGGTTGTTGTCCGTCAGCGTCCACTGCTGGTTGGTCCCGCCGTGGCAGTCCCAGACCTGCAGGTTCGTGCCCTCGGTCTGGCTGGCGTTCGGCACATCGAGACACCGGCCGGAACCAACGCCGCGCACGGTGCCGGTGGTGGCTGCCTGAGCCGGGTTGACCACGAGCATCGCCGCTAATGCGGCCAGGGCCGCAACTGCGGCGGTGAGCACCGCGGACAGATGCCCGTGGCTGATACTTCTCTTTCTTCGCATGGGAACCTCCTGATCTCTGACTGATCCCTGACTGATCCCTGAGTAACCATTCCGGTCGGCCCCGCCCTCGGTGACCACCGCGAGAGCGGGCGGAGAGAGAGCTCCGCAGAGAGCCAGGACATGGAAGATCAATCTCCTCGCGGGGAGGGGCAAGGTGGCGATCGCGCCTTGGAAGAACTGGGCGGTGCTGGATCCGACCGACGGCTGGCCAGTCCTCGTACGTCTCATGAATGCCGTACATGACCGAAAATTTCTTCGTACGACTCGAAAACATAACCTGCATCAGGTGGCCCTCGTCGTCAAGACCGCGCCCCTGATCGGGTGCGCCCGGCAGCCTAAGTGGCCTGATTTTCGGGGTCCGCACCGCATGCAGGGATATGAGACGCGGCGGGGCGCACGCAACCTCCTGACTGGGAGATCCAGCGGAGTTGAGGCCGGCCCTCAGCTCCCGCCGGCCGGGCGAAGGGTCTGGTGGGCTGCTGGTCACGGGCGATGCGTGGGACTCCCCGTGAACTGCCTGACGAGCCGTTCCAGGTCCGCCAGGGTGGTGCCCGCGTCGAACAGTCCGCTGGCCTGCGTCGGACTCAGCCCGAGCGCACGGCGGGCGATCCCCGCAGATGGTTCTCGTCCTCATGGGTGAAGCCGAGCTCCCGGTCGGCGTCCTTTTCACCTTCTCGCCCGACGAGGAGGGCTGACGCACTGACCGCTGACCGCCCTCCGGGGGCCGCCGGGCCGCCGCCGGTGTGGCGGCGGCCCGACGGGTGGGTGTGGCTAACGCCCGGTGAACGTGGGCGGGCGCTTGTCCAGGAAGGCGTGCATGCCCTCCTTCTGGTCCTCGGTGGCGAACAGGCCGTGGAACACGCGGCGTTCGTAGCGCGTGCCCTCGGCCAGCCCGACCTCCAGGGCGCGGTCGACGGCCTCCCTGGCCGCCATGGCCGCGGCCTTGCCGTAGGACGCGATGGTGCGGGCCATCGCGGTGGCCTCGTCCATCAGCCGGTCCGCCGGCACCACCCGGGCGACCAGGCCGCTGCGTTCGGCCTCCTCCGCGTCCATGGTGCGGCCGGTGAGGATCAGGTCCATGGCCTTGGCCTTGCCGACCAGGTGGGTGAGGCGTTGGGTGCCGCCGATGCCGGGGATCACGCCGAGGCGGATCTCCGGCTGTCCGAAGACGGCGGTGTCCGCGGCGATGACCGTGTCGCACATCATCGCCAGTTCGCAGCCGCCGCCCAGCGCGTAGCCGGCGACCGCCGCGACCTTGGGCGTGCGGAGCGCGGTGAAGCGTTCCCAGCCCGCGAAGTAGTCCTCGGCGAACATCTCCGCCGCGGTCCGGTCGGCCATCTCCCTGATGTCGGCGCCGGCCGCGAAGACCCGGTCGGAGCCGGTCAGCAGGAGGCAGCCGACCTCCGGGTCGCGGTCCAGCGGCTCCAGGGTGGCGACCAGTTCGGTCAGCACCTCGGAGCTGAGCGCGTTGCGGACCTCCGGGCGGTGCAGGCGGACCGTGACGACCCGACCGTCCTGCTCCACCTTCAGATGCGTGTGTTCGTGGGGCATGGATCAACCTCCGGTTCGAGGGTTCGGGTCAGGAGTCCCAGATGGCGCCGTACGCGGGGATGCCGCGCCGTTCCAGACCGTGCACCACCTTCCAGGTCGTCGACTTGTTGGAGATGCAGATGACGGCCTCCGCGCCGAAGTCCCGGTGGGCGGCGTAGGCGAGCGCCACCAGGTCCGGCTTGCCGTGCTCGCTGGTGTCCCAGACGACGGCCTCCGGCTGCACGGCGAGGATCTCGTCCACCAGCGCGTCGCCGTAGGTGCGGCGCGGGGCGCGGGTGGCCCAGACCAGCCGGGCCGGCACCAGCTGGGCGAGCAGGTGCGGCAGGCAGGGGCCGATGCCGCTGCCGGTGGCGACGTAGACGACCCGGGTGAAGAGGGTCTCGATGTTGGCGACGCCCGCGGTCGTGATGCCCTTGACCCAGACCCGGGTGGGCGCGTCGTCGATGAACGACCCGGTCCAGTCGCCGGCCCGCGAGATGGTGAGCCGGAAGCCGGTCCGCCCGGGCGCCGGGACGTTGGCGAACGAGTGCCACTCCTTCAACGGGCTGCGGCTGATCGCCGTGGAGGATCCGGCGAACGGCGTCACGCCGTGGTCGAAGTGCGCCAACGCCACGTGCGGGGACGGCCGCTCGACGACCACCTCGACCCGTCGCAGCCGCAGCCAGGGCAGGGCGACGCTGATCGTCACCAGACCCAGCAGCCACGTCTCGACGGCGGTCCACGGCGAGCCGCCGCGGTCCGCGACGACCAGCAGCGTCTGCACCCAGAACAGCAGCAGCACCGTCCAGCCGCCGAACCGGTGGATGCGCTCGAAGTGGTCGTGGAAGCGCGCCCGGAACGGCGGGAGCGCGGTGCCGACCAGGACGAGCAGCAGCGGGGCCAGCACGCACGACACCGCCAGCACGCCGGCCGGCGCGCCGCGGGTGACGAGCAGGACCAGCAGGACCAGGAACCACAGCGTGCCGGCGGTGGCGCCGCCGACGTGCAGTCCGCCGAAGTGGTAGACCTTCGCGAGCGTCCAGCGGACCCGCAGCGGCCACCGGGTGGGCGCCCGGGTGGCGAGCCAGAACAGCCCGTTGATCACGTACTGCTGGCGCACCAGCACGGCGAGCGTGAGGTTGGCCAGCGTCAGGTGGGAGACGGACTGGGCCGCAAGGTCGCCGTCGGCCATGCCGTACCAGAGGGCCGCCAGGTTCGCCGCCCAGACCAGGGCGGCGAGCCGGTGGTAGTGCATCAGCAGCGGGTGCTTGAACGCCCGGCGCAGCAGCCCGGTCGGCGGTGGGAGGTCCACCCGGGTGTCGGTCGGGGCCGGGACGACCGGGCTCGTCGCGCTCTGTCCGGTCGCGCTCTGTCCGGTCGCGCTCTGTCCCGTCGTGCTCTGTCCCGTCGCGGTCGGGGCCGTCACGAGGCCGCCCCCTCGGTCGGGGCGAGGGCGCGGAGCGCCGCCTTGTCGATCTTTCCCCGGCTGGTCAACGGCAGCCGGGGCAGGGGCAGCACGGCGGCCGGGACGCAGTAGTACGGCAGCGCCGCCGCGACGGCCGCCCGCGCGGCCGTCCCCGACAGGTCGCCGGGCGCGACGAAGGACACCAGGGTGCGGTCGTCGAGCTTCAGCGTGGCCGCCCGGGAGCAGCCGGGCATCGCCTCCAGGACCGCGGACACCGCGTCGAGTTCGACGCGGAAGCCGCGGATCTTGACCTGGTCGTCGGTCCTGCCCAGATGTTCCAGCTCGCCGTCGAACGTCCAGCGCCCGAGGTCCCGGGTGCGGAACATCAGGTGTCCCGGGCCGAGGAACGGATCGGGCTGGTAGCGCTCGGCGTTGAGCTCGGGATTGCCGAGGTAGCCGGCGGAAACGCCGGCGCCGCCGGCCCACATCTCGCCGGTCTCGCCGATGCGGCACGGCAGGCCGCGCTCGTCGAGGACGTAGACGGTGTTGTTGGGCGTCGGACGGCCGATGGTGAGCCGGGCCGCCGTGGGCGAGTGGCGCTGCATGGTGTTGACGATGGTCGTCTCGGTGGGGCCGCAGCCGTTGTAGAACGTGCGGCCGCGCGCCCACCGGTCGGCCAGCGCGCGCGGGCAGGGCTCGCCCGCGACGGCCACCGTCCGCACCCGGCCGCAACGGTCGGGGTCGAGCGTGCTGAGGATGGTGGGCGTCGCCACGACGACGTGCGCCTCGCGCACCGCCGCGGCGATGTCCGGGCCGCGGACGACCAGGGTGCCGCCGTGGCAGAGCGCGCCGAGGATCTCCCAGGCGGCCATGTCGAAGGCGACGTTGAGGATCTGGGCGACGCGGTCGCCCGGTCGGATGCCGAGATCTCCCGGCCGGGTGAGCAGGAGATTGCAGACGTTGCGGTGGGTGACCGTGACGCCGTTGGGCATGCCGGTGGTGCCGGAGGTGAAGAGCACGTAGCAGCCGTCGTCGCCCGAGGCGTCGGGCGTGGGCGGCGGGTGGTCGGTCCCCGGTCCCGCGGGCTCGTCGACCAGCCGGTCGACGGCCAGCACGGTGGGGGCGGGACCCGCCTCGGGCGGCGGGATGGCGGCGGCGTGGTCGGAGGTGGTGAGCACCACCCGCGCCCCGGTCGCCGTCAGTACGTGGCGCAGCTGGGCGGTCGGGGTGATGCCGACGTCCTGCGGCACGTACGCCGCGCCGGCCTTGAGCGTGCCCAGCAGGCCGACCAGCATCGGGAGGGACCGGCGGGTGAACAGTGCGACCCGGTCGCCGGGCCGCACGCCGAGCCCGACCAGTCGGGCCGCGAGCCGGTTCGCCCGCCGGTCGAGTTCGCCGTAGGTGAGGGAGTCGCCCAGGTGCTCGGCGGCCACCGCGCTGGGACGGGTCGCCGCGTGTGCCTCGAAGGCGTGGTGGACGTGGGTGTGCGGGACCGGACGGCTGGGACCTCTTCCGTAGGACTGGAAGAGCCGCCGGTCGCGCTCGCTGAGCCGACGAAGCAGGGGCGAGGTCCAGGGGGGACCGGAGTCGTCGGGAGGTGGTGGTGGCGCCGTTCGTAGAGAGCTGGCGCGTTCGATGACGCGCGGTATGGCAGGTGACATGGCGGTGCAGGCCCTTCTCGTAGGAGGCCCTACGGGGGTCAAGGCGGGGCAGCTCACTGCGGCCCCCCGTTTCGCCCCCGCGACCGCAAAAGAACACCCAAACCCCGTAGGTCACTTACGGACCCATCGACGGTCTCAGACTTTGATTGAAATTAGAACAACGCCTGACGTCGGCGAACGCTCACGCCGCCGGGTCGCCCGCCAGCGACCGCCCGATGAGGCGGGCGAGCTCGTGCCCCGCGACGCCGTCCTGGTCGAGGTCCGGGTTGTAGATGGTCACCTCGAAGCCGACGGCCCGTCCCGAGGCCATCGCCGTGTCGAGCACGGTCGCCAGCTCGTGCCAGGCCAGACCGCCGGGCAGCCGGTAGTCGACGGCCGGCATCACGGCGTCGTTGAGGACGTCGGCGTCGAGGTGGATCCAGAAGCCGGCCAGCTCGGGCCGCGTCACCTGGTCGACGGCCTGGTGGGCGGCGCCCTCGACGCCCAGCCGCCGCACCTTGGCCAGGTCCCAGGTGGGCAGCCGGGGCGGGACCGGCTGGGAGCCGTCGAGGGCCTGCTGCTCGCCGTCCCGGAAGCCGAACAGGGCGACGTCCTCGTCCCGCACCAGCGGGCCGCGTCCTTCGAGGTCGGCCAGCAGCCGCGGGCCGCGGCCGGTGGCGAAGGCGAGCTCCATCGACGCCGCCTCGGCCTCCGGGTCGGCCGCCGGCTGGTAGAAGTCCGCGTGGCCGTCGACGAACAGCAGGCCATGGCGTCCGCGATCGCGCAGCGCCAGCATGCTGCCCAGCAGGATCGAGCAGTCGCCGCCCAGCAGCACGGGGAACTCCCCGCGGTCCAGCACGTCGCCGACCGCCGCGGCCAGCCGGGTCGCGTACCCGGCGACGCCGTCCGCGTTGCGTACGCCCGTGTCGGCGTCGGGCTCCGGCTCGCGCGGCGGCGGCTCGACGCGGCCGGCGCGTCGGGCGGCGAGCCGCTCGGCCAGCCCGGTGGCGAGCAGCGCCTCGGGCAGCCGCGCGACGCCGTCGTTCCGCAGGCCGAGCGCGGACGGCGCCTCGACGACGGCGAACCGATGAGTCTCCATGGGGGGCATACCACCACAGAACCCCTCCGCGCGGGCCCTGACACGGCAACGCGCCGTGATGTCCCCGGCCGGGAGGTAACACGGGCGTTCGATCTGTAACACGCCGAAACATCGCGAAAACCTGAGGTCAAAGCCATGGAAACCGCCGCTGCCTAGCGTCCCCGCCCATGGATGCACCCGTGTATACAGCGATGTCCACAGCGGCGGCCGAGCCGAAGCGCACGGTCCGTAACCGGCGCGAGGAGACCTACGCGGAACTGCGCCGGATGCTGCTGATGGGCGAGTTCGGCGTGCGCACGCGACTGGTGGAGGTGCAGCTGGCCGAGCGGCTCGGGGTCTCCCGCACTCCGGTGCGCGAGGCGCTGGTCCGCCTCGTCGCCGACGGCCTCGTGGAGCGGCACCCCGACGGCTACTACGCCGCCCGTCCCAACCTCGCCGAGCTGCGCGACCTGTACGAGCTGCGGATCACCGTCGAGCTCCGCGGTATCGCCCGCGCGCTGGAGTCGGACTCCGTCGTCCACAACGTCCAGCTGCTGGAGCCGTTGCGCGACCACTGGCGGGCGCTGCGCGGCGACATGCCGGCACCGGATCCCGGGTTCGTGCTCCAGGACGAGGACTTCCACCACACCCTGCTGCGTTCCTCGGGCAACCCCCGCCTCACCGAGACCCTGGAGTCGGTGACCACCCGCATCCGGCCCGTCCGTATGTACGACTACCTCACCGAGGACCGGATCGAGCTGACCGTCACCGAGCACCTCGACATCGTCGAGCACGTGCTCGCCCGCCGGCTGCCCGAGGCGCTGACCGCGCTGCGCGAGCACGTCGGCGCGTCGCTCGACGTGGTCGGCGAGCGCGCCGCCCGCGCCATCGCCCGAATGGCGCTGCACAACGGCTGATCCGCCTCCGCCCGCACGCGCCTCCCCGGCTCTCGTCCCTTCCGCTCCCTTCCGCTCCCCTCCGCTCCCTGGAGACACCCATGACCACCGCCCGCCCGGAAACCGCGCGCCCACCGGACAACTCGTCCTCCGGTATCGAGCTCGCCGACGAGTTCGAGGACCGTCCCGTCCCGCAGGAGCACCGCCGCTCCCTGCTGTCGGTCTCCTCGGTGTGGTTCGGCTTCCCGATGGTGCTGACCAACGCGGTCTTCGGCGGCGTCATCGTCTACCACCTGGGCTTCGCCACCGGCCTGGTCGCCATCCTGCTGGGCTGCCTCATCCTCGGCGGCTACGTCGGCGCCCTCAGCTACCTCGCCGGGCGCACCGGCGACACCTTCACCCGCATCGCCGCCGTCACCTTCGGCCCGCGCGGCGCCACCCTCGCCTCGGCGTTCCTCGCGACCGTCGTCATCGGCTGGTTCGCCTTCCAGGTCGGGCTCACCGGTGCCACGCTCCACGCGGCGCTCGGCTGGCACACGGCGGCGACCGTGTCGATCGCGGGCGTGCTGTACGTGGCCGTCGCCTACGCCGGGATCCGCGCGCTCGCCGCCATCGGCTGGATCGCGGCGCCGATGTACCTGGTGCTCGGCGGGGTGGCGATCGTGCTGGCGCTGCGCGACTCGAGCCCGGGCGACGTGCTGGCCTACGAGGGCCAGGCCCCGGCGGGCGGCACCCTGGCGTTCGGGGCCTGCGTGACGATGGTGGTGGCCGGGTTCATCGACTCCGGCACCATGACGGCCGACTTCACCCGCTGGTCGCGCAACGGACGCGAGGCCGTGCTGGCGTCGTTGACCGCGTTCCCGGTGGCCAACCTCCTCGCCCTGCTGGTCGGCGCCGTCGTCGTGGCCGCCGGCGCCGCCGCCGCGCCCGGCTCGGCGGGCGGGGACTTCCTCGGGCTGCTGACCGACGAGGGCGGGTGGCTCACGGCCGCCGCCGTCGTCTTCGTCTTCGTCAACCTCGGCTCGGTCTCGGCGCACTGCCTCTACAACGCGGCGGTCGGCTGGGGCCAGCTCACCGGCGCCACGATGCGCCGCCTCGTTCCCGTCATCGGGGCGCTCGGCCTGGTCGTGGCGCTGGCCGGGGTGTGGGAGCACTTCGAGACCTGGCTGACGCTGCTCGGCGTCTTCGTGCCGCCCATCGGCGCGGTGATCATCGTCGACCAGCTGCCGTCGCGCCGACGCGCCCGGGAGGGCCGGGCGCGCGGGCACGGGGTGCGGCCGGGCGCGATGGCCGCGTGGGCGGGCGGGGCCGGGCTGGCGACGCTCGTCCACTACCAGGGGCCGCAGTACTGCGAGGCCGTCACCGGCGTGCTCGCCGCCGCCGCCATCCATCTCGCCGCGGAGCGCCTGCTCCGCACCCGCGCGGCCGCACCCGCCGCCGCACCCGAAAGGACCTGAACCGTGAGCAGCATCAACGCGACCCCGTACGCCTGGCCGTTCGACGGCGAGATCGCCGTCGCCCGAACCGCCCTGCTGTGCATCGACTGGCAGACGGACTTCTGCGGCGCGGGCGGCTACGTGGCGGCGATGGGCTACGACATCTCCCTCACCCGGGCCGGGCTCGCGCCGACCGCGCGGGTGCTGGCCGCCGCCCGGGAGGCCGGGATGACGGTGATCCACACCCGCGAGGGCCATCGGCCCGACCTCTCCGACCTGCCCGCCAACAAGCGCTGGCGCTCGGAGCGGATGGGCGCAGGGATCGGCAGCGCCGGTCCCTGCGGCCGGATCCTGGTGCGCGGCGAACCCGGCTGGGAGATCGTGCCCGAGGTCGCCCCCGCCGACGGCGAGCTCGTGATCGACAAGCCGGGCAAGGGCTCCTTCTACGCCACCGACCTCGACCTGGTGCTGCGCACCCGTGGCATCACCCACCTCGTGCTGACCGGGATCACCACGGACGTGTGCGTGCACACGACGATGCGGGAGGCGAACGACCGGGGCTACGAGTGCCTGTTGCTGTCGGACTGCACCGGCGCCACCGAGCGGAGCAACCACGAGGCGGCGCTGCACATGATCACCATGCAGGGCGGCATCTTCGGCGCGGTGGCCACCAGCGAGCAGTTCCTGACGGCCCTGCGGGACGCCCCGTGAGCGACACGGCCGTCGCGCGGGTGCGGCGGGCGCTGGCGTCGCTCGACGCGGGCGAACGGCCCGAGGCGTGGATCGCGGTCAGGTCCGAGCGGGAACTGCTCGCCGAGGCCGAGGCGATCGACACCCGAACCGCGGCCGGGGAACGACTCCCGCTCGCCGGGCGGGTGTTCGCCGTCAAGGACAACATCGACGTGGCCGGGCTGGCCACCACCGCCGGCTGCCCCTCCTACGCCTACCACCCCGCCACCACCGCCCCCGCCGTGACCCGGCTGGAGAACGCCGGGGGAGTCCTGCTCGGCAAGACCAACCTCGACCAGTTCGCCACCGGACTCGTCGGTACCCGCAGCCCGTACGGCGCCGTCCGGGCCGTGCACGACCCGGAACGGGTCAGCGGCGGCTCCAGCTCAGGATCGGCCGTGGCGGTGGCGCTCGGCATCGTGGACTTCGCCCTCGGCACCGACACCGCGGGCTCCGGGCGCATCCCCGCGGCGTTCCAGGGCATCGTCGGCCTCAAGCCCACGATCGGCCTGGTGCCGACCGAGGGCGTGGTGCCCGCCGCCCGCTCCTTCGACTGCGTCACCGTCTTCGCCGCCGGACTGCGCGACGCCGAGACGGTGGCGGCGCTGATGGCCGGGGGCGGTCCGGGGGTGGCCACCACCCGGGACTGGCCCTCCGACGCTCCGCTGGCCGCCTCGCCGGCGCCGCGGGTCGCCGTGCCGCGGGAGGGCGGGCCGATCGAGTCGCTGCTGAGCCCGTCCTGGCGGGCCGCCTTCGCCGGCGCGGCGCGGCGGCTCCGCGCCGCCGGGGCGGTGCTGGTGCCGGTGGACATCGGACCGTTCCTCCGAGCGGCGGAGCTGCTGTACGGGGGCGGGTTCGCGGCCGAACGGTTCGCCGCCGTGGGCGAGTTCATCGCCGCACAGGCCGGCGCCGGCGCCGGCGCCGATGCCGATGCCGATGCCGATGCCGATGCCGATGCGGACGGTATCGATCCGAACGTGCGCGCCATCATCCAGGACGCCGGGCGGATCCCCGCCCACCGCTACGCCAGTGACCTGGGGCGGCTCGCGGAGCTACGGCAGCGGGCCCTGGAGCTCCTCGCCGACTGCGAGGCCCTGCTGCTGCCGACCGCGCCCTGCCACCCGTCGCTGGCCGAGGTGGCGGCCGACCCGATCGGGGTCAACAGCCGCCTGGGCACCTTCACCAACTTCGTCAACCTGCTGGACCTCTCGGCGGTGGCGGTCCCGGCCGGAGAGGCGGACGGCGGCCCGTTCGGGGTCACCGTCATCGCGCGGGCCTTCGCCGACCGGGTGGCCGCCGACGTCGCGGCCCTGCTGGCGCCCGAACCGGAACGCGACCCGGCGGAGCACGGGGAAACGGGTTGGGGCCCGCCGGGCCTGCCCCTCGCCGTCTTCGGCGCCCACCTGTCGGGCCAGCCGCTCAACCCCCAACTCACCGCGCTCGGCGCCCGCCTGCTTCGCCCGGTCCGCACCGCGCCGCACTACCGGATGGTGGCGCTGCCGGGCAGCCCGCCCCGGCCCGGGCTGCTCCGGCTGCCGGACGGCCGCGCGGGCCGGGCCTTCGCCGGCGAGCTCTGGGCGCTCCCCCCGGCGGCGCTCGGCCGCTTCCTCGCCGCGCTGCCGGAGCCGATGACGCTGGGCCGGGTGCGACTGGACGACGGCACCAGCGCCACCGGTTTCCTCTGCGAGCACCACGCCGCGCTGAACGCCCCCGACATCTCGGAACACCAGGACTGGCGGATCTACCTGCACCGCCTCCACACCACGGGGACCAGACCGAACGAGAGGCACCCGTCATGACCGCCGACCCGTCGACAACCACACCCGGCAGCACCCCCGACACCACCCCCGACGCCCGTCCGCACCCCGTCGACCAGCGACTCCCGCTGACCCGGCTCGGCGCGCTCGGTGCCCAGCACGTCGCCGTCATGTACACGGGCTGCGTGGCCGTGCCCCTGGTCTTCGGCGCCGCCGCCGGCCTCGACACCCACACCATCGGGCTGCTCATCGCCGCCGACCTGCTGGTCGCCGGACTCATCACGCTGGTGCAGAGCCTGGGCGCGAGCCGCCTGTTCGGCGCCCGGCTGCCCGTGGTGGCGGGTGCCTCGTTCACCGCCGTCACCCCGATGATCACCATCGAGGGCGAGTACGGCCTGCCCGCCGTCTGGGGTGCGATGCTCGCCGCGGGCGTCTTCGGGATGCTGATCGCCTGGCCGTTCGCCCGGCTGGTGCGGTTCTTCCCGCCCGTGGTGCGGGGCACCGCGGTCACCGTCATCGGCCTGTCGCTGGTCGGCAAGGCGGTCAGCCTGATCGCCGGGGACGATCCGACCGACCCCGACTACGCCGCCACCGACCGGCTGGCGCTGGCCGCCGGGGTGGTCGTGCTGATCGTGGTCCTGACCCGTTTCGCGCGCGGCTTCGTCGCCCAACTGGTGGTGCTGATCGGCCTGCTGGCCGGCACCGGAGCGGCGGCGCTGCTCGGAATGACCGACTTCGGCTCCGTGGGGGAGGCCGACTGGCTGGGGGCGCCCGACCCGTTCCACTTCGGGGCGCCGGAGTTCCCGCTGGCCGCCGTGGTGTCGATGTGCGTGGTGATGCTGGTGGTCTTCGCGGAGTCCACCGCGTACCTGATGTCGGTCGGCGAGATGACCGGCCGCCCGGTCGGGCGCGCGGAGCTGGCCCGTGGCCTCGCCGCCGACGGCCTGTCCGGCACGGCCGCGGGGGTGGCGACCTCGTTCCCCGACACGGTGTTCGCCCAGAACGTGAGCCTGGTGCGGATGACGGGGGTCCGCAGTCGGTTCACCACGGCCGCCGGGGGTCTGCTGCTGGTCCTGCTGGGGCTCACGCCGAAGCTCGGCGAGGTGGTGGCCTCCCTGCCAGGACCGGTGATCGGCTCGGTCAGCCTGGTGATGTTCGCGATGGTCGCGATCACCGGCATCCGCACGCTGAGCGAGGTCCGTTACGACGGCACCCACAACGGCATGATCGTGGCCCTGGCGCTGGGCGTGGGCATGGTGCCGGTCGTCGCCCCCACGCTGTACGCGGAGTTCCCCTCCTGGTTCCGCATCGTCGCCGGCGGCTCGATATCCAGCGCGGTCATCGTCGCCTTCGCGCTCAACCTCTTCTTCAACCACCTCAGCCTCGGCCGTAAGGAATCCGCATGAACCCCGCCGCCGCCGCCGCCCCCACCGCCTCCGTCGATCTGCTGCGGGTGCCCATCGCCCATCCCGGCGACCTGGCCCCGGTCGAGGCGCTACGGGACGCCGGATACGCCCTCGACGACGTGCTCGCCGTGGTCGGCAAGACCGAGGGCAACGGCTGCGTCAACGACTTCAGCCGCACCCTGGCGACCGCCCGGTGGGAGCCGGTGCTGCCGCCGGAGACCGTCACGGTCTTCTCCGGCGGCACCGAGGGCGTGCTCAGCCCGCACGTCAACCTCGTCGTCGCCGATCCCGGACCGCACCACCCGGGCCACGACCGAGGGCTGGTCGCGGCCTCGGGCCGCACCCGCGACCTGGCGCCGGGCGAGCTGGGCCGAGAACCGCAACTCGCCGCCGTCCGCGAGCTGGTCGCGGAACTCGTCAAACGGCTCGGGCTCTCCGCCGACGAGGTCGATCTCGTGCTCGTCAAGTGCCCGCTGCTGACGAGCGAGCGCATCGCCGCCTGCCGAGCCGCCGGTGAGGAGCCGGTGACCGAGGACACCTACGAGTCGATGGCCCGATCCCGCGCCGCCTCGGCGCTGGGAGTCGCCCTGGCGCTGGGGGAGTGCGAGGAGGCCAGCGCCCTGGACGCGCTCACCGCACAGCGGACCGACACCGTCTGGTCCTCACGCGCCTCGGCCAGCTCGGGCGCCGAACTGACCGACTGCCACGTTCTCGTGCTGGGCACCAGCCGGGCGGCCGGCAACCCGCTGCGGGCGGTCCACGGCGAGATGCGGGACGCCATCGACCTCGACGCGCTGCGGGAGCTGTTCGGACGGGTCGCCGCCGAAGGCGGAGAGGTGGTGCAGGTCTTCGCCAAGGCGGAGGCCGACCCGTCGGGACGGGTGCGCGGGGAGCGGCACACCATGCTCACCGACTCCGACGTGCCCGCCACCCGGCACGCCAGGGCCGCCGTCGGCGGGCTGCTGGCGGCACTCGCCGGGCAGCCGGCCCTCTACGTCTCCGGCGGCGCCGAACACCAGGGGCCGCCCGGTGGCGGTGGGGTGACGGTCGTCTACCGGGTGCCCGACCCGGCGGCGCCGTGACGCCGCGCCTGGTCCTGATCCACGGGGCCGCCACCACGCCGCGCGTCTGGCGCGGGGTGCTGCCGCACCTCGACGGGGCCGCCGGGTTCGAGGTGCTCTGTCCGCGACGCCCGTGCTCCGGCGATCTCGACGCGGAGGTCGAGGCGCTGGCGGGGCTCTGCGCCGGCGCGGTCGTGGCCGGCGTGAGCGGCGGCGCCACGCTCGGCCTAGCCCTGGCCGCCCACGGCGTGCCGCTGCGGGCGGCGGTGCTGCACGAGCCCGCCGCCGGATCGCTCGCGCCCGGCCTGTTGACGCACGTCGCCGAGGGCCTGCGCACCGGCGGCGTGCCGGGATTCGGCCGGGCCCTCTACGGCCCGGCCTGGGCCCCGGCCGAGGCGTCGGACGAACCGGCCGAGGTGGAACGCGACTTCGCGATGTTCCGCGCCTTCGAGCCGGCTCCTCCGGCGCCGGGCTGCGGCCCCGTCCTGCTCACCGTGGGCGGCGACTCGCCGCCCGCCCGCCACGCCTCGGTGGCCGCGCTCGGCCGCCACTGCGCCCTTCCCTGGCGCACGCTCCCGGACACCGCCCACGCGGTACACCTCGAACACCCGGCCGCCTTCGCCACCGCGATCCGCGAACAGGCCGCACTCGGCCGTCGATGGCCGCGATGATGACGGCGCCCTGGTAGCGGCAGGCGCGCTTGCCGGCCCGGTACGCGGTACCCGGATGGCGTCCAGACGGCGGCGAATTGAGGGCTGTCGCCACCGCTGTCCGGCAGTGACCACGACGGTGAGCATCTTCCTGCCCGGGGGTCCGCGCGTCCACGTGCGTACCACGCACGGACCAGGGTCACGGTCACCCGAGCAGCGTCTCGAGCTCCGGAAGCCGGCCGAACAGGTCGGGGAGGCCGCGCACGCCGTTGCGCGCGGACTCGTGCGACAGCGCGAGGTCAGGGCCGGTGCTCGCCTCGGCACCGGTGAGGCACCGGAGGATGTTCCACCTCGTGTGCCCCAGCCAGCCGCCGATCAGGAACACGAACCAGCTCGGACCTGGCGGCGGCAGCGCTCCGCCCCCCGCGACGTAGCCGTCGAGGACCGAGCGGAAGATGGCCGGCCTGATGTCGTCGAAGCCAGGTCCCTTCGCGAGGCTCAGCGCGGTCGAGCCGAGCTCACTGGACAGGTCGAGCATCCCCGAGAGCTCCCAGTCGAGCACCACCGGCCGGCCCTTTCGAGCCAGCAGGTTCCACGGTTGGATGTCCTTGTGGGTCAGCACGACGGGGCCCGGCCGTTCGCAGGTGTCGACGAAGTGGGCGATCTCGAGGAACGTCTCGACGTGAGAGGCGAGATCGTCGGCCCACGGCTGCCCGGTCGCCACCGCCCTCGCGGCGAGTTCGGGCCAGTCCCGTGACGTCGGGTCCTCGGTCGACGTAGGGGTCCAGGCGACGTCGAGCGCGTGGATGCGCGCGAGGATCTCACCGATCTCGAACGCGTACGCCGCCGACACCGGTGCTTCGGGCACCTTCTCTCCCTCGACCCATCGGTGAACGAGCGTGTCGTGGCTGGCCGAGATCGGCTCCGGCATCGGGATGCCGACGGCGAAGGCCGACCGCTCGAACCTGAACACGTCCTCGACGTGATAGGCCCAGCGGCGGTCGACGAGGTTCAACTCCTTCACCGCGAACGACCCCTGGTCGGTGTCGAGCCGATACATCCGGTTGGCGAATCCGCCGTGGACGCGGACCATCGGCCCGATCGGCGCGCCGAGATGCGAAACGTTCACCCGCGCATGTTAGGCGCGGGCAGTTCCTCGACGCACCGGACTTTCCCGTGATGCGTGCTCATGACCATCCGCCACGCCGACGAACGGCCACGGCTCGACCAGTTGCCGCGGGTTGGGCGTGCCGAACTGGCACGAACCAGGAAGCGGGCGGAGAACGCCTGGGTGGCCGTCTCGGCGATCAGGTCCCGGGCTTGATGGGGCGTGGCCGTCTCGCCGGCGTGGCGGGATTCGCGGTGCGCCGGGTGACCGGGCGCGGAAGCGCGATGGGCGCGGCGGGCATGAGGGAGATCCGCCGGGGAGGAGCGAACCGGCCGCAGCGACTTACCGGGGCTCTCCGGACACGGATGTCGGAGAGCCCCGGTATCCAGGCGGTTAGCTATGGCCGCCGGTCCGGACTTCTTCCAGGGATGGCTGTTTCGCCGGCGTCGTGTCGTGCGGCTCCTCCGCCTCGATGTGCAGCTGCGGCAGCCACCGCAGCCAGCGAGGCAGCTTCCAGTTCCTCTCGCCCAGGATGTACATGACCGCCGGGACGAGGATGAAGCGGATCAGGAACGCGTCCAACGCCACCGCGACGGCGAAGCCGATGCCGATCTGCTCGAACAGCAGCTGCCCGCCGAGCGCGAAGGCCCCGAAGACGGCGATCATGATGACGGCGGCGCCGGTGATGATGCCGCTGACCCGTCCCATGCCGTCGCGCACGGCCCGGTCGTTGTCCCGGTGGGTGTGCCACTCCTCCTGTACGCGGGAGAGGAGGAACACCTGGTAGTCGGTGGACAGTCCGAACACGATCGCGATCATCATGACGGGCACCGCGAAGCTGACCGGTGAGTCCGGCAGCCCGGTCAGGCCGTGTTCGAACACGAAACTGACGACGCCGAGGGCGGCTCCGATGGACAGCAGGTTCAGCAGGGCCGCGGTGAGCGCGATGGCCAGGGAGCGGAAGACCACGAGCAGCAGGACGAACCCGATCACCAGGACCACGGCGACGAACGGCAGCAGGCGGCTGCTCAGCAGCGAGGAGAGGTCGATGAAGCTGGCGGTCGGGCCGCCGACATGGACGGCGACGCCGCTGTCGCCCGTGGCGCGGGGGATGACGGTGTCCCGCAGCCGGTGCACCAGGTCGCTGGTGGCCTCGTCCTGCGGGGAGGTGGTGGGCACGACCGACAGCACGGCGGTCGTGCCCGCGGGGTTGGTGCGGGGTGGGCTCACCGAGGCCACCCCGGGCTCGGACCTGACCGCACTCGCCAGGTGCTCGATGGTCGGGGCGTCGGAGGACGAGGGCAGGGTCGCGACGAGTTGCAGCGGTCCGTTGAAGCCAGGGCCGAAGCCGTCGGAGAGCAGGTCGTACGCCTGGCGGGTGGTGGCCTGCGGCGGGTTGGTGCCGGCGTCCGGGTTGCCCTGGCGCAGGCTCAGCACCGGCAGGGTGAGGATCAGCAGCACCACGGTCACCCCGGCCGCGGCGATCCACCGCCGGCGCCGCACCATCTCGGCCCAGCGGCGGTGGCGCGGCGAGATGGTCGTGCCGCCGACAAGGCGTCGGCCAGGCACCCGCAGGCTGTTGACGCGGTGGCCGAGCAGGGAGAGCACCGCGGGCAGCAGGGTGAGCGCGGCGGCCATGGTGAAGAACACCTCGATCGCGGACACGACGGCGATCCCGCTGGTGACACTCACCCCGAACATCAACAGCACCAGCAGGGCGAGCACCACGATGCTGCCGGCGAACAGCACCGCGCGACCGGCGGTGTTCATCGATCCGACGGCGGCCTCCTCCGGAGTGCGGCCCTCGGCGAGCAGCGACCGGAACCGGGAGACGATGAACAGCGAATAGTCGACGCCGACACCGAGCGCGATCATCGACGCGATCCCCTCGGCGGACGAGCCGAGGCTCATCACATGGGTGAGCAGGCCCGCCACGCTGTATCCGGCGCCGAGCGCCACCAGCACCGTCACCAGCGGCAACGCCATCGCCGTCAGGGACCCGAACAGCAGCAACAGCACCAGGGCGGACGCCCCGAGGCCGATGGCCATCAAGGGCCCCGGGCCGGACGATTCGACTCCGGCGACCGCCTGTCCGCCGAGCTCCACCTGCAACGTCGAGGACCGGGCGGACTGCGCCGTGTCGATCAACTCGCTGACCGCCGGCTCGGGAAGGTCACTCGCCGCCGCGTCGAAGGTCACCGTGGCGAACGCGGTCTTCCCGTCCCGGGAGATGGACGGGCTGTGCGTGCCGTACGGGCTGGCGACGCTGTCCACGTGTGGCAGCGATGCCACCTTCTTCAGCATCGGCTGCACGCGCTCGCGTACCGACGGGTCGCTGACCGTGCCGGTCGTGGTGTGGAAGACGATGCGATTGACATCGCCCGCGGCCTGGGGGAAGTCGCGTTTCACGACGGCCTGGGCGGTCTGTGAGTCGGACTCGGGGAAGGCGAAGGCTTCCTGGTAGTTCGCCCCGCCGGTCAGCTGCACCGCGGCTATCAGGGCCCCTACCAGCACCACCCATCCGCCGATGACCCGCCATCGGCGTCGTACCGCCCATTGTCCAAGGGCCCGCATCGACACTCCCTAACTAGACGCTGCGTTCTCTAAAGGAGAGTAGCATCGTTAGAGAACGCACCGTTCTATCCGGTGTCCGGGTCGCCGAGCATCCCCCTTGCTACGGTTGACCTGGCCAGCAGAGCGATATGCCGGGGGTGTGGACCGTGACCGAGGCCACCTCGCCGGTGCCTGACGCGGCCGATCACCGCAAGGGTCCGCGCCGCCGCGGCCAAGCCCTCGACGCGGCGATCCTGGAGGCGACGATCGCCGAGCTCACCGAGGTCGGCTACTGGAAGCTGACCATGGAGCGGGTCGCGGCACGCGCCCACACCGGCAAGGCCTCGCTCTACAAGCGCTGGCCCAACCGGGCCGAGCTGGTCGTCGCCGCGCTGCGCCACCGTGGTGGCCCGCCCCTCGCGGCGCCGGCGGACACCGGCAGCCTGCGCGGGGACGTCCTGGCGCTGCTGCGCCACGGCGCGACGCTCCTCAACGGGCTGTTCGGCGAGGCGGCGCGCGGGCTGATGGCCGAAAGCCTGACCAACCCCGAGGACACCGCAAACCTGCGCGCCCGGATGTTCGTCGGCCGCGACCGCCTGATGCGGGAGATCCTCGAACGCGCGGCGGCCCGCGGTGAGATCTCCGCCGCCGCGATCAGTTCACGGGTGGTCGGCTTCGCTCCCAAGCTGGTCGACCACCACTTCCTGGTCTACGGCGCGCCCATTCCCGAGGAGGTCCTGACCGGCATCGTCGACGACCTCCTGCTCCCCCTTCTCTCGGCCACCTCCGAGGACGCGGCTGGTGGGCGGGAGGCGCCGAGCCCCGCCTGACCGGATGCGGCCGGACCGCTGGACCCGGCCAGCGGTGATCCTGGCCCGGGCGCGGTAGGGGTGGTGGTGTGAACGAGCCTCGTCGCCGGACAGCGGTGGTCGTGGGGGGCTGTCCGGCATCACGGCAGGGCGGACGTACCGCTCAGGACAGGAAGCCGCCGTACCGGCCGTTCCTGATCCCGTCCTTCTGTTGCTGGTTGAAGTGGCAGTTCGGATAGTCGTAGAACGACGCGGACATGGGCGTGCCGTCGGTTGACGTCGAGTCGGGCAGGCCCAGGGCGTGGCCCAGCTCGTGCACCATGCCCCCGTACCACCGGTTCATCGGACCGTTGATCCCGGCGGCGCCGTCGGCGTCGTGGCCGCTGAGGATCACCCAGCCACTGCCGCCGCCACCACCCGAGACGTTCGTCTTCTCGGCGCTGATCTCGCCGACGCACAGCCAGCGGGAGTCGGGGGCGCCCAGGCCGAACCTGCGCAGCAGCTCCTGCTGCATGTTGAAGACGACCCACCAGTACTCTTCGCCGCCGTTCGTCGTGTTCTCGTACCAGGACCGCTCGTGCTCGCCCTGGACCACCTCGACCGTCGGGTTGTTCAGCGTGAACGTCGCGCCGAGCTCCTGACGGTAGTAGCGCTGCGACTCCTGCATCACCGCGGTGATGCCGTCGGGGTACCGCTGGTCGAACGCCACGTCCGTGGGCCTGAGCCAGAACACCCGCACCGTGCCCGTCGGCGGATCGGCGGCCGCCCCGGCCGACGACCTCGTCGCCGCCGCGGCGGTCCCCGTCAACAACCCGGAGCCGAGCGCCGCCACGCCCGCCGTCGCGGTCAGCAACGAGCGGCGCGTGAACCTGCATTCATTCACCGGAACTCCTCCTCATTGAGAAGTGGACATGACAAATGAGCGTAGCACCGGCTGGCGAAATGACGAACAGCGTTCGGTATACCGAATGTCAGCAACGCCCGGCCCCCGCGGGATGGCTCGCGGGACGCGCGGTCAGCTCTGGTTCAGCGCCGCCGGGCCCCGGGAGCTGGCCCGTACCCGCAGCTCCGTGTCGAGGGTGACCGTGGACGGCGGCCGGTGGGGGTTCTCGATCCGGTCGGCCAGCAACTCGGCGGCCACCCGGCCGAGCTCGTGGGTGGGCTGCGCCACGGTGGTGGGCGCGCGTTGCACGAAGTCGGCCCAGGGGATCTCGTCGAAGCCGACGACGCCCATCCGGTCCGGGACGGCGACGCCGCGTTCCGCGAGGCAGCCCAGCGCGCCGACGGTCATCAGGTTGTTCGTCGCGAACACCGCGTCCGGCGCGGGCCGCTCGGCCAGCAGGGAGGCCATCGCCTGGTGGCCGCCGCGCTCCCGGAAGTCGGCGCGCCGCACCAGGCGCTCGACGTCGGCGGTATCGGCGGCGCCGTGCGCCGCCAGGGCGCGCCGGTAGCCGGCGAGCCGCCGGTCGGCCGTCGGCGTGCCCGGCGGGCCGGTGACGCACGCGATCCGCCGGTAGCCCGCGTCCAGCAGGTGGCGGACGGCCGCCTCCGCGCCGCCCTCGTTGTCGACGAGCACTGTGTCCACGGCCGGCGCCCGCCCACCGTCGGCGCGCGCAGCGGGATCGCGGTCGGCGGCGGGCGGCTCCCGGTCGATGGCCACCACCGGCGTGCCGCCCGCGGTCAGCCGCGCGACGTGCGGCGAACCGGCGCAGGGCGCGATGACCACGCCGGCCACCTGCTCCGCGAGCATCGCGGAGACGTACCGCCCCTCCTTGGCCGGGTCCTCGTCGCTGTTCCCCAGCACCACCGAGAAGCCGGCGTGCCGGGCCACGTCCTCGACGCCGCGCACCACGGCGGTGAAGAACGGGTTGCCGACGTCGGTGACGATCACCGCCCACAGGTTGCTCCGGCTCCTGCGCAGCCGTCGGGCCGCCGGGTTGGGCCGGTAGTCCAGCTCCCGCATCGCCCGCCTGACCCGCTCGGCGAGCTCGGGATCGACGGTGGCCTTCCCGTTGGCGACGCGGGAGACCGTGGCGGCCGAGACCCCGGCTCGCCGGGCCACGTCCTGGATGGTCGTCACGCGCTTCGCCCCCGTTCGCCTCCATGCGGGGCCCCATCATCGCAGGATCGTCGCTCGACGGTCGGCACGGAATCGATTTCCCGGCACCGCATCCGAAGTCTGTGGGGACTGTTGACGGGCCCGTGGCCCACTTGTACGTTTCGCTGAAATCGATTACCCATCTCACCCCACGCCACCTGCCCCCCTCTTCCCCTTCCCCTTCGGGTGCAGGTGCGGCAGGACGGCGTCTGGCGGGACGTGACCGGACCCCGGGCGGCGAGAGGACCTTTCACCTCGATCGCCGAACGGGAGGTCTACCACAGCCGGGCGGGGGCGGGCGGGGAAGCGGGTCCTGGTTTTGCATACGTCGGCGGTACGCCGAGCTGCTTAGGCTTCGGATATGCGCGTGCTGATCGTGGAGGACGAGCCCTACCTGGCCGAGGCCGTCCGTGACGGTCTCCGGCTGGAAGCGATCGCCGCCGACATCGCGGGCGACGGCCACGTCGCCCTGGAACTGCTCAGCGTCAACGCCTACGACATCGCGGTCCTCGACCGCGACATTCCAGGGCCCTCCGGCGACGAGATCGCCCGGTGGATCGTCGCCTCCGGCAGCGGCATCCCGATCCTCATGCTCACCGCCGCCGACCGGATCGACGACAAGGCGTCCGGATTCGAGCTCGGCGCCGACGACTACCTCACCAAACCGTTCGAGTTCCGGGAGCTGGTCATGCGGCTGCGGGCGCTCGACCGCAGACGCGCGCACCTCCGACCCCCGGTCAGCGAGATCGCGGGCCTCCGGCTGGACCCCTTCCGCCGGGAGGTCCGCCGCGACGGACGACACGTCGCGCTCACCCGGAAACAGTTCGCGGTGCTCGAGGTCCTCGTCGCCGCCGAGGGCGGCGTCGTCAGCGCCGAGGAGCTGCTGGAACGGGCCTGGGACGCGAACGCCGACCCCTTCACCAACGCCGTCCGCATCACCGTCTCCGCCCTGCGCAAACGACTCGGCGAGCCGTGGCTGATCGCCACGGTGCCCGGCGTCGGCTACCGCATCGACACCGGCGCGGACCCGACCCCCCGGCGGCACCCATGACGAGACGCCCAGGGCTCAGCGCCCGACTGAAGCTGACCATCAGCTACGCCGGATTCCTCCTCCTCGCCGGCATCCTCCTCCTGGCCGTGCTGTGGGTGTTCGTGCTGCGCTGGGTGCCGGCCAACGACCCCCAGGCCATCAAGGAGGCGTTCGGCGGTGTGGTGATCATCGGGCCCAACCGCTCCGACCTCGTGCGCGGCTTCGCCCCCGCCGCGGCCACGACGCTGGCCTGCCTCCTGGTGTTCGGCCTCCTGGGCGGCTGGATCCTCGCCGGCCGGATGCTCGCACCGCTGAACCGGATCGCGGACGCGGCGCGGATGGCCTCGAAGGGTTCGTTGTCCCACCGGATCCGCATGGCGGGCCCGAGGGACGAGTTCCGCGAGCTCGCCGACGTCTTCGACACCATGCTCGAACAGCTCGAATCCCACGTCGGCGAACAGCGGCGGTTCGCCGCGAACGCCTCCCACGAACTGCGCACCCCGTTGGCCATCTCGCAGGCGCTCCTCGACGTGGCCCACAGCGACCCGACGCGGGACCGGGGCGAACTCATCGAACGCCTCCGCACGGTCAACACGCGGGCGATCGACCTCACCGAGGCCCTGCTGCTGCTCAGCCGCGGTGACCGCAGGAGCTTCCCCCGCGAGCCCGTCGACCTCTCCCTCATCGCCGAGGAGGCCGTCGAAACGCTGCTGCCCCTCGCCGAACAGCGCGAGATCGCGCTCGACGTCACCGGCGAGACGACCCGGCCCTTCGGCTCCCCGGCGCTCCTCCTGCGGATGGTGACGAACCTCGTCCAGAACGCCATCGTCCACAACCTCCCCACCGGCGGCACCGTCACCGTCCACACCGAATCGCGGCGGGACGCGAGCGTGCTGCGGGTCGAGAACACGGGCCATCGGCTCCCGCCGGAACTGGTGCCGACCCTCACCGAACCCTTCCAGCGCGGAACGGAACGCGTGCGCGCCGACGAGCACGCCGGCGTCGGACTCGGGCTGGCCATCGTGCACAGCATCGTCCGAGCGCACGACGGCACCCTCGACCTCACCCCCCGCCCCACCGGCGGTCTCCTCGTCACGATCCGGCTCCCCGGCACGCCCGGCACGCCGCCGGACACCCCCCCGAGCCGGCCGCTCCCGAGGGTCGCGCGGTAGCCCTCGTCACCCGGCACCCCGGAGGATCCGCGGCGGAGCCGAGCGAGGACGACCGCGGGCCCGGCGCGTCGGGGCCGTGGCGCGATCTGTGGGGTGCTCGTCGTGGACGCCATCGAGGCGCGTCGCCATCGTAGAAGGCATGGCTACCCAGGAACTCTCCCGTCGCGATGCGCCGCTGCCGACGCGGCAGCGGCTGGTCGTCATGCTGGCCCGCGGCCGGGTGGCCCAGCTCGCCGGTATCGGGCTGCTGTTGCTCGTCAGCTCCGGACTCGCGCTGGCCGGCCCGCAGTTCCTCCGCATGTTCATCGACCATGCGGCGCTCGGCCGGGAGCTGTCGGTGCTGGTCCTCATCGGCGCCGGGTTCCTCACCGTCTCGCTGACCCAGCAGCTGCTCGCCGTGGTCACCCTGTACGCCACCGCTCAGGTGGCCTGGCGCGCCACCAACGCCCTGCGCGAACAGGTCTCCCGCCACACACTGGAGCTCGACCTGTCGTTCCACGACCGGCACGCGCCGGGCGAGCTGATCGAGCGCACCGACGGCGACGTCACCGCGCTGTCGTCGTTCGTGACGTCGTTCGTCACCCAGGTGGTCGGCAGCACGCTGACGCTCGTCGGTGTGCTGGTGGTGGTTCTGTGCGAGGACTGGCGGATCGGGCTCGGCATGGTCGGCTTCGTCCTCGTGGGTGTGCTCGCGATCGGCCGGCTGAGCAACGTCGCGGTGCCGCGGGTGGCCGAACGCCGAGCGGCGTCGGCACGGTTGTTCGGCGAGATCGAGGAACGGCTCACCAGCGCGGAGGACCTGCGGGCGAACGCCGGGGGCGGGTACGCCGTGCGCCGGTTCCAGCGGACCCTGGCGTCGTACGTCCGCATCTCCGTCCGGGCGTCGGCGGCGATGCGCAC
Organism: Streptomyces sp. B6B3; assembly: GCF_039871525.1. NCBI lineage: Bacteria > Bacillati > Actinomycetota > Actinomycetes > Kitasatosporales > Streptomycetaceae > Streptomyces > Streptomyces sp. B6B3. The sequence continues at coordinate 213,626 of NZ_JBDPLU010000010.1, forward strand.
GACGTGGGTCCTCACCGGGGCGGTCTTCGCGGCCGGGGGCGTGCTCAGCCTGTTGGCGGGGTCGATCCTCTACGAGGCGGGCACCATCAGTCTGGGCACGGTCTATCTGGTGTTCCGGTACACCACCCTGCTCCGGGCGCCCCTGGAGCAGATCTCCGAGCAGCAACAGGTGGCCCAGGAGGCCGTCGCCGGGTTCGCCCGTGTCCAGCAGCTGCTCGACGAGCGGCCGTCGACACCCGACACGGGCCGCTCCCCTCTTCCTCCCGGGCCGCTGGCGGTGGACCTGGACGGGCTCGGGTACGCCTACCCGAACGGCGCGACGGTCCTGCGGGGGATCGACCTGCACCTGCCGCCGGGGAGAACGCTCGGCGTGGTGGGGCACACCGGCAGCGGCAAGACCACCCTGACGCGGCTTCTGCTGAGGCTGCTCGACCCGACCGAGGGCACCGTGCGCATCGGCCGGACCGACGCGCGTGACATCCACCTGGGCGAGCTACGCCGACGGGTCGCCCTCGTGACGCAGGACGTGCAGCTCTTCGGGGCGACCCTCCGGGACAACCTCACGCTGTTCGGGGCGCACCGGGCCGGGGATCACGACCTGACCGACGCGCTGACCGATCTGGGCCTCGGACCCTGGTACCGGGCGCTGCCGCACGGGCTGGACACGATGCTCGGGCCGAACGGCGTGGGGGTGTCGGCGGGGGAGGCCCAGCTGATCGCGTTCGCGCGCGTGCTGCTGCGCGACCCGGGGCTGGTGATCCTGGACGAGGCCACCTCCCGGCTGGATCCGGCGGGGGAGGAACGCATCGAGCGGGCGGTGGGCAGGCTGCTCGCCGGGCGGACCGCGATCCTGATCGCCCACCGCCTGGGCACGCTCGACCGGGTGGACGAGATCCTGGTGCTCGACCGCGGCCGCATCGTCGAGCGCGGCACCCGTCGGGACCTGGTCGGCCGTGCGGGCTCCCGGTTCGCCGGCCTGCTCGCGACGGCCTCGGAGGGGGTGCCGCGATGAACGGCCCGGCGATGTCGGCGTGGCGGGCGGCCGGGCGGATCTCCCGCTTCCGGATCGGCCTGTTCTGGCTCAGCTTCGTGCAGTTGACCGCCTGGAACAGCACGATGCTGCTCATCGGCTGGTTGTTGCAGCAACTGTTCGACGCACTCAGCGACTCCGCCCGAGCCGGGTTCGGCGCCTACGAGATCGTCGCGGCGCTGGCCGCGGCGGAGATCACCCGGCTCGCCGTGATGTGGGCCGGGGTGGTGCGCGCCCGGTGTTGGCAGCACATGCGCGGCCTGCTGCGGCTCAACCTGCTGCACGCCCAGATGCGCAGCGGCGGGCCCGAGGCCGGTACGCCGGCGACGTCGTCCGGCGAGGCGGTGAGCCGCTTCCGCGACGACGTCGACGACTTCCTCGCGTTCGTCGAGTCCGCGCTCAACGCGGCCAGCAAGGTCGTCCTGGTGGTCGGCTCGATGCTGATCATGCTCTCCATCGAGCCCGTCATCGCGGTGGCGGCCGTTCTGCCCCTGGTCGCGGTCGTGGTCGTCACGCGGATGGCGAGCCGACGACTCCGCGCCGCCCGGGTGGCGTACCGGCAGTCCTCGGGCGCGGTGACGGCGCTGCTCGGGGAGATCTTCGGGGCGGTGCTCGCGGTGAAGTCCGCCGACGCCGGCGACCACGTCGTGCGCCAGCTCGCGCTGCTGAACGAGCGTCGCCGTGACGCCGGGCTGAGGGACCAGCTCGTCACGCAGCTGCTGGGCAGGTTCAACCAGATGACCGTGGACCTGAGCGTCGGCGTGGTGCTGCTGCTGGCCGCTCCCGCGATGCATCGGGGTGACTTCACCGTCGGCGACCTGGCCCTGTTCGTCAGCTACACCAGCACCCTCGTCTGGGTGCCGTACTACGTCGGCCAGGTGCTGTCGCGGCGTCGCCAGGCCGACGTCGCGATCGACCGGTTGACGACCCTCCTTCCGCCCTCGGCGCCGGACGCACTCGTGGCCCACCGGAGGCCGCCCGACCCTCGGCCACCCGCGCTGTCCGCGCCGAGCGCCGCCCCGGCTCTGGAGCGCCTCACGGTGTGTGGCCTCACCGCCGTGCATCCCGCGTCCGGTCGCGGTGTCCACGACGTCAGCCTGACCCTGGAGCGCGGCACGTTCACCGTCGTGACCGGCCCGGCGGGCGCGGGCAAGACCACCCTGCTGCGGGCCCTCCTCGGACTGCTTCCGGCCCAGGCGGGCACCGTGTGGTGGAACGGCGTCGTCGTCGAGGACAGGGCGGAGTTCCTCGTCCCGCCGCGGTCCGCCTACGTGCCGCAGGTGCCGCGGCTGTTCAGCGAGTCGCTGCGGGACAACCTGCTGCTCGGCCACGTGGACGACTCCGGCCTGGCGCCGGCGGTGCGGACGGCGGCCCTCGACCGGGACGTGGCGTCGATGCCGGACGGGCTCCACACGGAGGTGGGCGCGCGGGGGGTGCGGCTGTCCGGCGGACAGGTGCAGCGCGCCGCGGTCGCCCGCGCCCTGGTGCGCCGTCCCGCCCTGCTGGTGTTGGACGACGTGTCCAGCGCGCTCGACGTCGAGACCGAGCGCCGGCTGTGGGACCGACTGCTGGCCGAAACCGGTCGTACGTTGCTGGTGGTCTCCCACCGCCCCGCCACCATCGCGCGCGCCGACCAGGTCATCCGCCTCGACGACGGGCGGGTCCTGCCCGGTTCCGGACGACCGGCCCCCACCGAATGCCTGGAGGCGGCACGATGACGCGAACCCCGGCCCACTCCGCGCCGACGACATCCCCTCAGGGAAGGCGGATCGACGACATGAGCTCCGGAACGGTCACGTTGGTGATCTTCGAAGGCTACGAGACCCTCGACCTGGCCGGTCCGTTCGAGGTGTTCGGAGAGGCCGGATACGAACTCCGCGTGGTGGCCCCCCAGGCCGGTGTGATCCGTTCGAGCAAGGGGCTGTCGACGCACACGGAGCTCTCCGTGCGTACGACCGATCCCCACGCCACCGACACGGTGGTGGTCACGGGCGGGGACGGCGTGTTCGCGGCGCGACACGACCGGACGCTGGTCGAGTGGGTCACCGCCGCCGCCAGCTCGGCCCGGCGGGTGGCCTCGGTCTGCAGCGGTGCCTTCCTCCTCGCCGAGACCGGACTCCTGGACGGCCGTCGGGTGACGACGCACTGGCGGGTGGCGGACCAGCTCGCCCGGGAATACACGGCCCTCCTCGTCGACCGCGACCCGATCTTCGTCCGGGACGGACGGTTCTGGACCTCCGCCGGAGTCACGGCGGGCATGGACATGGCCCTCGCGCTCATCGAGGCCGACCTCGGTCCGCGGAGGGCACTGGACGTCGCCCGGGAGCTGAACCTGTTCCTCCGCCGCCCGGGGAGCCAGTCGCAGTTCAGCGTGCCGCTGTGGTCCACGCAGCCGACGAGCGACGTGCTGCGCCGCGTCGTCGACGCCATCCACACGGATCCCGGTGCGCCGCTCGGCATCTCCGATCTGGCGTCGCTGGCCAGCCTCAGCCCACGCCATCTGCAACGGCGGTTCACCCACGAGATCGGCCTGCCGCCGGCGACCTACGTCGAACGGGTGCGCATCGAGGCGGCGCAGCGGGACCTGTCCGAACGCGACGACCCGGTCGAGACCATCGCCCACCGCTACGGCTTCGGAACGGCCGAGACCCTGCGCAGGGCGTTCCACCGGATCGTGGGCATCGCACCCTCGGACTACCGCGCCCGATTCGGCACGGCGCAGCCGGAGGACGAGAGCGCCGCCCGCTCGCGGCCGCTCGGCGGCGCCGGGTGAGACCGCGGGGCCGCGGACCCGCGACAGCGCCGAGGAACTCCGGAGCGGGCCACCCGGAGCGGCTCGCCCCGGGCGGCGCGGATCAGGACGGGCCCGCGGTGCTCTCCCTGACCCGGAGCGCCGTCCGCAGCACCACCGTCTGCAGCGGCGCGGTCCGGCCCGCGATCCGGTCGAGCAGCAGGCCCGCCGCGGTCACCCCCAGGTCGTACGAGGGCAGCTCGACCGTGGTCAGGCTGGGCCGCACCAGCCCGGCCCAGGGCACGTCGCCGAAGGACAGGACGCCGAACGACGGCGGCGCCAGCGCGGACTGCCGCAGCGCCTGCAGCGCGCCGACCGTCATCAGGTTGTTGGCCACGAACACCGCGTCCGGCGGATCCGGAAGCGCCAGCAGGTCCGCCATGGCCGCGTGCCCGCCCTCGACCCGGAAGTCCGCGTACCTGATGTAGGAGTCCACCAGCTCCTCGACCTCCGCGACGGGCACCGACCGGGCGAGCAGCGCGTCGCGCAGCCCGCCCCGGTACCCGGCCAGCCGGTCCTCGGCGGTCGACACGCCCCGGGGTCCGGTGATGCAGGCGATGCGGCGGTAGCCGCTGGCCACCAGATGCTCGGTGGCCACCTCGCCGGCGTGCTGGTTGTCCACCAGCACCGCGTCCACCGAGGCGCCGCGCGGCCGGCGGTCCACCGCCACCACCGGCATGCCGCGCGTCATCAGCGCCGACAGGTCGGTGCGCGCGCGGGACGCGGCGGCCACCACGACCCCGGCCATCTGCTCGGCCAGGGCGATGTCCAGGTAGTGGCGCTCCTTGTCGATGTTCCCGTCGCTGTTGCACAGCACCACCGAGAGGTTGGTCTGCTGGGCCGCGTCCTCCACGCCGCGGGCCAGCGAGGTGAAGAACGGGTTCTCGATGTCGGGGATGACGAGCCCGATGACGCTCCCGCGCTGGGTGCGCAGCGAACGGGCGACCCGGTTCGGGGCGAAGCCCAGCTCGGTCGCGGCCCGGCGCACGCGCTCGGCCCGCTCGGGCGTGACCCGGCCGCCGTTGAAGACCCGGGAGACCGTGGCGGGGGAGACGCCGGCGGCCTTGGCCACGTCGTTGATCGTCGTCATGGGCTGTTGCGATCCCCTCCCGGCGGGGCCTCCGACTTCCGGCGGCCGAACTCTTGACACGCACTGGGGGTGAGCCTAAGGTCCCCGAGAAAAGGATTTCAAGCGGTTTTCAGCCGCGGAAACAGGCCCGTTACCGGGCCGCGAGCCGAACGCTCCCACCCTTCACGCCATGCGAGGAGGGTTCAGGCGCGGCTATGCGTGAAATCGATTTCACACCGAGGTGAGGCGAAGGATGTCGATCTCTGGACTGGACGGCGGACTGGGCGGGCTCGCCCGCCGGAGCACGGCGCTGAGCCGTTCCTGCAGCGCGGAGAACCCGACGGGCGCCAAGGGCGCCGGGGGCATGGCCACCGAGGGCACCGGGGCGCGGGCCGCGAGCCTGCTCGGGCGCGGCTGGAAGGTCTCCCCGAGCATCGAGATCGCCCCGGGCGAGACGGCCACCCTCGCCGACATCGCCGGGCCCGGCACCATCCGGCACATCTGGTGCACCACCGCCCCGCACCAGGCGTGGCGCGGCAGCATCCTGCGGATGTACTGGGAGGGCGAGGAGGCCCCGGCGGTGGAGGTGCCGCTCGGCGACTTCTTCTGCAACGGCTGGAACGCGTTCAGCCAGGTCTCGTCCGTGCCGGTGGCCGCCAATCCGAACGGCGGCTTCAACAGCTACTGGCCGATGCCCTTCCGGCAGGGCGCCCGGATCACGCTGGAGAACCTGCGGGCCGAGGCCATCACGCTCTACTACCAGGTCGACTACGAGCTGGCCGAGCACGCCGAGTCCGACGCCGAGCGGTCCTGGTTCCACGCCCAGTGGCGGCGCAGCCACCCGGTGCCCAGGGGCGAGGTGCACACCCTCCTCGACGGCGTGACCGGCGCGGGCCACTACGTCGGCACCTACCTGGCCTGGGGCGTCAACGACCCGGGCTGGTGGGGCGAGGGCGAGGTCAAGTTCTACCTCGACGGGGACGACGAGTTCCCCACCATCTGCGGCACCGGCACCGAGGACTACTTCGGCGGCGCCTGGAACTTCGACGTGCCGGGCCAGGGCTACACCGCCTTCACCACGCCCTACCTGGGCCTGAACCAGATCCTGCGGCCCGACGGGCTCTACGCGAGCCAGCAGCGCTTCGGGATGTACCGCTGGCACATCCCGGACCCGATCCGGTTCGCCGAGGACCTGCGGGTCACCGTGCAGAGCCTGGGCATCGGCCCCGGGAACCACAACGGGCTGCGGCACCGGTACCGCCCGACCAGCGACGACATCGCCAGCACCGCGCTGTTCTACCTGGACGCGCCCGGCCCCTCCGAGGGCCGGCCGCGGACGCCCGACCTGCTCACCCTCGAAGTCGACTGACGAGGGGTTACCCGCATGCGCACACACGACAACGGCGTCGGGCACCGTCCGCGTCCGTCCCGCCGCGGCTTCCTCGCCGGCGCGGGCACGGCCGCCGCGGCGGCGGCCGCCCCCGCGCTGCTGACCGGCTGCGGTTCGGCCAACGCCAGCGGCGCGCTGCAGTTCTGGCAGGCCTACGCGCCGGAGGAGTCCTCCGACCCGGCCGTGATGGCCCAGTCCCAGTGGTTCATCGACCTGGTCCAGCAGTGGAACGACACCCACCGCACCCAGGTGGAGCTGGTCTACGTGCCGGGCGAGACGTACACCGACGGCGCCAAGCTGCCGTCCGCGTTCGCCGCCGGGCAGGGCCCCGACATCTTCCTGATCAGCCCCGGCGACTTCCTGCGCTACTACAACGGCGGCGTCCTCGTCGACCTCACCCCGCATCTGGACCGCGCGGTGATCGACGACTACGGCGACTCGCTGGAGAGCCGCACGGTGGACGGCAAGGTCTACGGCCTGCCCATGGAGATCGAGCCGCTGGCCATGTTCTACGGCGTCGACGCGTGGGAGCGGGCGGGCCTCTCCGAGGGCGACATCCCCACCACCTGGGACCAGTTGCTCGACGTGGGGGACCGGCTGAGCACCGCCACCCGGGCCGGCCTGGTCTTCGACACCGCGCCCGGCTACTACCAGAACTTCACCTGGTACCCGTGGATGTGGCAGGGCGGCGGCGCGCTGATCGGTCCCGACGGCGCGTCCGCCTTCGACTCGCGCGCCACCCGGCAGGCGCTCCAGCTGTGGCAGGACGCCGTCCAGCACGGCATCGCGCCCCGCACCCTGCCCGCCGCCGGGGACCTGATATCCGCGTTCACCTCGGACCTCGCCGCGATCTGGCAGAACGGCATCTGGAACGTCTCCAGCTTCCGCCAGTACGCGCCCGACTTCCGGTACGACTTCTTCAGGCTGCCCGTGCCCCCGGGCGGGGAGTACACGACGACGCTGGGCGGCTGGGCGTTCTGCGCCAACGCCCAGGGCCGCGACCCGGAGACGGCCGCCGAGTTCTGCGCCTGGGCGATGGGGACGATGGAGGACGACTGCATCGACCGGATGGTCGAGTGGTGCACCGTCGCCAAGTCCGACGTCGCCCCGCGCGCGACCGTCCTGGAACGGGCCACCCAACGCGGCGGCTACGACTTCTGGGCCATGAGGAAGTTCAAGGACGAGATCTACCCCGGCGGTCGGGGCGAGCCGCGCTACCCACCCGTCGTGTACAAGGCCGTCTCCGACGCCATCCAGGGCACCATGCTCGCCGGCCGTGACGTGGCCGACGAGGCCGCCCGCGCCTCGCAGTCGATCGACGCCTACCTCGAGAGCTACCAGGGGGCGAGCTTGGTATGACCAGCCCAGACATCACGGTCGCGCCCCCGGGCGGCGCCGCGACCGCCACCGAACCGGCCGCCCCGCCGCCGCGCCGGCGCCTGGGCCGCAAGCACCGCGAGTGGCTGGCCGCCGGCCTGTTCCTGGCGCCGGACGTGCTCGGCCTGCTCGTCTTCGTCGGCATACCGATGGTGCTGTCCATCGTGCTCGGCTTCTACCAGGTCAGCGGCTTCGGCAGCTACGAGTTCGTCGGGTTCGGCAACTACCAGCGGATGATGCGGGACCCGCTCTTCTGGGACTCGATGCAGATCACCGCCGTGTACGTGCTGGTGCTCGTGCCCGTGCTGTTCTGCGTGAGCCTGGCGCTCGGCCTGCTCGTCAAGCAGAAGCTGCCGGGCATGGCGGCCTACCGGACCCTGCTGTTCCTGCCGCACGTGATCAGCCTCGTCGTGGTCGGCCTGCTGTGGAAGTTCATGCTGGACGAGCAGGTCGGCGTGGTGAACCGCGCCATCCGGGCGGCCGGCATGGAGGGCAGGTCCTGGCTCGGCGAGCCGGAACTGGCGCTCGCCTCCGTCATCGCCGTCACCGTCTGGGTGATGATGGGCTACTACATGATCATCTTCCTCGCCGGGCTCCAGGACATCCCGCAGGAGTACTACGAGGCGGCGAAGATCGACGGCGCGGGACCGTGGACGTCGTTCCGCACCATCACCTGGCCGCTGCTGCGGCCCACCAGCTTCTTCGTGTTGCTGATGTCCACCGTGGCCGCCATCACCGGCGGGCTCGACCTGATCTTCGTGCTGACCAACGGCGGCCCGGCCAACGGCACCTCGCTGGTCATCTTCTACATCTACCAGCAGGCGTTCATGTTCGGCGAGTACGGCTACGCCGCCGCCATGGGCTCCTTCCTGGTGCTCATCATGGTCGCGCTGTCGGCGGTGATCTTCGCGCTGACGCGGGGCGGGAGGTTCGACGATGACAACTGACACCCGACTCGCGACGAACGGCCGACCCCGGCGGTCCGGACGACCGTTGTTCAGCGCCCGCTTCGGGCTCACCGTGCTCGCCATCGTGGTCTCCCTGGCCAGCGCGTTCCCCGTGCTGTGGATGATCACCTCCTCCTTCAAGACCCGCGACACGGTGACGGACGGGAAGCTGATCCCCACCGACGTCACCTTCTCCAACTTCGTCGACGTCTTCACCGACGTCCCGTTCGCGCGCTACCTGTGGAACAGCTTCTTCGTCTCCGCCACCGTCACCCTGGTGGCCCTGCTGTTCCACTCCATGGCCGCCTACGCGCTGGCCCGGCTGCGCTTCCCCGGCCGCGAGACGATCTTCATGGCGATCTTCTCGACCCTGCTGATCACCGCGCCGGTGGTGCTGATCCCGCTGTTCCTCGTGGTCCGCGAGCTGGGCCTGCTGAACAGCTACGCCGGGCTGATCGTGCCGGCCATCTTCAACGCCTTCGGCATCTTCCTGCTCCGGCAGTTCTATCTGGGCCTGCCCCGGGAGATTGAGGAGGCGGCGATCGTCGACGGCTGCGGCTACTGGCGCGTCTACTGGAACATCGTGCTGCCGATGTCCCGGCCGGTCCTCGCCGCGCTCGCCGTCTTCTTCTTCCTCGCCAACTGGAACTCCTTCGCCTGGCCGCTGGTCGCCACCACCGACGAGGACCTCGCCGTCGTCCAGCTCGGCATCTCCTCGTTCAGCACCCAGCACGCCTCCAACTGGAACTACGTCCTGGCGGCGGCCACCGTCGCCGCCCTGCCCATGCTCGCCCTCTTCTTCGCCTTCCAGCGCCAGATCGTCGAGTCCATCAAGACGTCCGGACTGAAGTAGGGCACCCAGGGCTCCACCGCACCACCCCGCACCACCACACCGCCCCACACGGCACCACCACCCCGGGAGGAACCACCCATGGCACGCGTCGGCCTGCTGCCCATCTCCGACGGCCGTGACTTCGTCCACCGCGACGTCACCGACCACATCGCCCGCGCCGCGACGGAGCTGGCGACCCTGCTCCGCGACGCCGGGCACGAGGTCGTCGTCGCGCCCGAGCAGGTGTGCAGCAACGAGTTGGCCACCAGCCAGGCCCGCTGGCTGGCCGACCAGCACGTGGACCTGACGATCCTGCACCACTCCGTGTGGACGTTCCCGCACTTCACCATGCTCGCCGCCGAGGCCACCCCCACGCCGCTGCTGCTGGTCGCCAACATCGACCCGCAGTTCCCCGGCATGGTCGGCCTGCTCGCGGGCGGCGGCGGCCTGGACCAGATCGGCCGGGTGCACGCCCGGGCCTGGGGCGACCTGACCGACCCGGCGGTGCGGAGGCGGATCCTCGCCCAGGTGCGCGCCGCCGCGGCCGTGCAGGGCCTGCGCGGCAGCACGTTCGGCCGGATCGGCGGCCGCCCGATGGGCATGTACACCGCGGTGGCGAACACCGACCAGTGGATGCGGCAGTTCGGCGTGGACGTCGAGGAGATCGACCAGTGGGAGATCGTCCGGCGCAGCGAGCACGCCGAGCAGTCGCGCGTCACCGCCGCCCGCGAGTGGCTGGAGCGGCACGCCGCCGGCGTGCACTACGACGGCGACCGGCTCACCCCCGAACTGCTGGAGCGTCAGATACGCAGCTACTACGCGATGCGCGAGCTCATCGACGAGTGGAACCTGGACTTCTCCGGCATCAAGGGCCAGCCCGAGCTGACCAACAACTTCTGCACCATGGACGTCGCCGAGGCGTTCCTCAACGACCCCTACGACTGGGAGGGCCCCAAGGACACCCACGTCACCGCCACCGAGGCGGACATGGACGGCGCCCTGACCATGCAGCTGCTGAAGCTGCTCACCGGGGACCCGGTGCTCTTCGCCGACGTCCGCCACTACCACGCCGACCGCGACGTCTGGGACCTGTGCAACTCCGGCCAGCACGCCACCTGGTACGCGGCCCGCTCCGCCGATCCGGCGGAGAACCTCTCGCGCGTCCACTTCCACCCCGAGGTCTTCTACTTCCCGGCCGGCGGCGCCTCCGTCCAGCACCTGGCGGCGCCGGGCGACCTCACCTTCGCCCGGCTGACCCGGCTGGACGGCCAGTACCGGATGCACGTGATGCGCGGCGCGTTCGAGACGTACGACGACGCGACCAACGACCGGCTGATGCGCGCCTCCACCTTCGAGTGGCCGCACGCCTTCGCCCGGCTCGACGCCCCCGCCGAGGAGTTCCTCGGCCGCTTCGGCTCCAACCACATCCACGCCGTCCCCGGCGACCACGTCGCCGAACTGCGGGCGGTGTGCCGGCTCCTCGACATCCGCTACGACGGCTTCGGCGGCGCGGCCTGACGTCTCTGACGGCCTGACCGCCCCGACGACCTGACCGCGTCCGACGAGAGGGGAACATCCCCACCATGACCCTGCTGCTCGGCATCGACATCGGCACCTCCGGATCCAAGGGCGTCCTGCTTCGCGCCGACGGGACGCTGCTGGCCCAGGCGGCCCGCGAGCACGCCACCGCCACCCCGCGTCCCGGCTGGGTGGAGCACGACGCGCTCGCCGTCTGGTGGGCCGACTTCACCGCGCTGAGCGGCGAGCTGATGGCCCAGGCCCCGGCGGGGGAGCGGGTCGCGGCGGTCGGCGTCAGCGGCATCGGGCCCTGCCTGCTGCCCGCCGACGCCGCCGCCGCGCCGCTGCGTCCGGCCATCCTCTACGGCGTGGACACCCGCGCCGGCGCGCAGATCGACCAGCTCAACGCCCGGTTCGGCGCGAGCGCGCTGCTGGAACGCTGCGGCTCCCCACTGACCAGCCAGGCCGTCGGCCCCAAGCTGGCCTGGCTGCGCCAGGAGGAGCCGGACGTCTACGCCCGCACCCGCCGCTGGTTCATGGCCAGCTCCTATCTGGTGCACCGGCTCACCGGCGCCTACGTGCTCGACCACCACTCGGCCAGCCAGTGCACGCCCCTGTACGACCTGCGGGGCGGGCACTGGATCGAGGACTGGTGCGAGGAGATCGCGCCGGGCCTGGAATGGCCGCGGCTGGTCTGGCCGGCCGAGGTGGTCGGCGAGGTCACCGCGGACGCCGCGACCGCCACCGGCCTCCCGGCCGGCACCCCGGTCGTCGCGGGCACCGTGGACGCCTGGGCCGAGGCCACCGGCGTCGGCGCCACCGGGGCCGGCGACCTGATGCTGATGTACGGCACGACGATGTTCCTGGTGAACGTCGTCGCGGACCCGGTGCCGGACGCCCACCTGTGGTGCACCCGGGGCACGTTCCCCGGCACCTACTGCCTGGCCGCCGGCATGGCGACCTCGGGCGCGGTCACCGCCTGGCTGCGCGACCTCACCGGCGCGGACTACGACACGCTGGTGGCGGAGGCGGCCACCGTCCCGCCCGGCGCCGAGGGGCTGGTCATGCTGCCGTACTTCGCGGGCGAGCGGACGCCGCTCTTCGACCCGGACGCGCGCGGCCTGGTGCACGGCCTGACGCTCCGGCACGGTCGCGGGCACCTCTACCGGGCGGCGCTGGAGGGCACCGCCTTCGGGGTGCGGCACAACCTCGCCGCCATGACCGAGGCGGGCGGCGACCTCCGGCGGCTGGTCGCCGTCGGCGGCGGCGCCCGCGAGCTGTGGACCCGGATCGTCTCGGACGTCACCGGGCTGCCGCAGCAGCTGACCCGGCACACCATCGGCGCGGCCTACGGCGACGCGTTCCTCGCGGCGGTCGGCACCGGACACGCCGCCCCGCCCGACATCGCCGCCTGGAACCCGGTCGAGCACACGGTGCACCCCGATCCGGCGACCCGGGACACGTACGCCTCGCTGTACGCGCTCTACCGCGACCTCTACCCGGCCACCCGCGACGCCGCGCACGCGCTGGCCGCCCGGCAACGGGCCGACGCCGGCTGAGCCCCGGCTGACCCGGGCGGGCCCGGGCGGGTCCGGCGTGGGGCGGCAGGATCTTCCATGCGTGCGCCGCTCCAGCCCATGTCCCGCCCGGTGTCATCCGGCGACACTCCTCGTATGTCACTCACAGTGCTTGAGGCCGGAGAGCGCCTCGCAGACGCCTATGCGCGCCACGGCGTGGTCCAGGTGCGCGGACTGCTGTCCCCCGAGGAGATCGCGGAGGTCCGCGACGTCTTCACCGAACAGGTCGAACGGGACAACTCCCTGGGCTGGGACGACCACGTGCCCGACCACGACGTGCTCGCCCGCTACCCACGCTTCGTCCACCCGCACCGACACCTGGACACGGCGGCCGGCCGGCTGGCCCGGCGCTGGATGCTCGACCCGCGGGTCATCGGGCGGGTGGCGGAGCTGATCGGATCCACCCTGGCCGCCCAGTCGATGTTCTACTTCAAGCCGCCGACCGCCCGCGGCCAGGCGCTGCACCAGGACAACCTCTTCCTGCGGGCGCACCCGGAGACCTGCGTCGCGGCGTGGATCGCGGTCGACGACTGCGACGGCGCCAACGGCGGCCTGCGGGTGGTGCCCGGGTCGCACCGCTACGAACTGGTCTGCCTCTCCGAGGCGAACGAGGAGGAGTCGTTCGCCAGCGGCGGCCTCGAACTGCCCGAGGGCATGACCGCGGTGCAGACCGAACTGCGCGCCGGCGACGCGCTCTTCTTCCACGGCAGCACCGTGCACGGCTCGGGCCCGAACCGCACCACCGACCGGTTCCGCCGCTCGCTGATCTTCCACTACGTGCCGCGCTCCAGCACCGCGATCGCGGCCCTCTACAACCCGCTGCTCACGCCCGCCGGCGAGGAGGTCACGGTCACCGAGGCCGACGGCGGCGGCGCCTGCGGCGAGGGCTGGACGCACGCCGACGCCGCCTGAGGCCGCCGGTGCCGGTGCCGGGGCGCGGCCGTCTCCCTCGCCGGGCGCGGCCGCGCCTCCGGATCACAGCCGGCTCTCCTGGGGGGTCCCCCGATCCTTCTCGGTGGCGACGGCACCGGCCGAGAGGAGCGTCGCGGCGGTGAGGCTGCCCCAGAGGGCGGTCGGGCCGTGGGGTGCGAGCGCGGTGATGACCGCCGGGGAGACGGCGAGGCCGAAGCCCGTGGAGAGCTCGAAACGGGCGAGGGTGCGGCCCAGGACGTGCGCCGGGGCGAGGGCGGTGACGAGCGCGGTGGCGCTGCCGGCGTAGACGATCTCGCCGAGGGTGCAGACCACGGACACCGCGGCGACGGCCGGGGCGCCCCAGCCGTTCCCCAGTGAGGTGGCCGCGAGGAAGCCGAGGTAGGACACGGCGAGCACCACGCCCGCGAGAGCCAGCACGGCCCGCCGGGAGAAGCGGGACAGCAGGATCGTGACCGGAACCTGCAGGGTGACCACCAGCACCGTGTTGGCCACGAAGATGGCCGCCGACCACACCGGGGACGCGTGCAGCTGCGTGACCAGGATCAGCGGGAGCGCGATCTCGGGGACGTTGAGGCAGAAGACGTAGACCACGTTGGCGGCCAGCAGCGCGCGCATCCGGGGCGGCGGCCCGTCGTCCTCGTGCTCGGCCGGGGTGTCGGCCGGTCGCGCGCGGAGGCGGACCGACCAGACCAGGGCCGCCGCGGCGAGATAGGCGAGCCCGGTGACGGCCGCCAGCGCCCGCAGCGCGCTGGTGCCGCCCGCCAGGCAGACGGTGGCGACGAGCGCGCCCACGCCCAGTCCGGCGTTGCGCAGGGCGCGGCCCGCGGCGAGAGCGGCGTCGCGTTCCCGGCCGTGGGCGATCGTGGCCACGAGAGCCGCGTGGGCGGCCGGCCACGCCTGGTTGCCGATGCCGAGGAAGAGCGCCGCCGTCGCGAACGGCCAGACGTGCCCCGCCGGGGTGGCCAGCAGCAGCGCCACGCCCAGCACCCGCACCAGCATCGACGCCGCCACGACCGTGCTGCGCGCGCCCCGGTCCAGCCAGCGCCCCACCGCGGGCATGCACAGCAGGCCCACGACGATGCCGGCCGTCATGGCGATGCCGGTGGCCGGCGCGGACAGGCTCAGCACCGTCACCCCGTAGAGCAGCAGAAAGGGCCGCAGCAGGCCGGTGCCGAGCGCGTCCACGGCCAGGGCGACGGCATAGCGGGGGCCTCCGGAGGCTCGGACGAGGGCGCGGGGCTGGATTCTGGTGATGGTGGCCACGGCGTCAGACGGTGCGTTCGGCCGCCGGGGCACGGCACGTCGGTTGACGCACATCGTCAACCGACGCCGTCGCAGGCTGCCCGGCCAGCGATGATGGGCGGATGACGCTGCGCATCGACATCAGCGGCCTGCCGTCCGAGCGGGTGCGGTTCGCCGCCTCCCCGCTGGCCGAGCTGACCGCGATGCTGCACGTGCTGGCCGAGCCGGGGCACCATCCGCAGTTCGCCGGCTGGGCCGCGGACGTCTGGGCCGGGCTGCGGCCGGAGCTGGCCGAGCGGCTCAGCGAGGCGGAGTTCCTCTGGCGTTCCTCGCAGGCCGACTTCCTGATCCCCGCACGGCCCCGGCCGACCCTCGCCGAGGAGCTGGACGACGTGGACCGGCTCGACGACGAGGCGTACGTGACCGCCGCGCTCGTCACCACGTGCGGCAGCAACCGGGTCCGTTTCCCCGGGACGTCGCCGCTCACCGACCCGACCGCGCGCGAGCGGGCCCTGGACGTGGCCCAGGCCCGCGGCGCACTGCAGGAGGCCTTCGCGGAGCGGCTGCTCGCGGACCCGGCCGCGGTACGGGCGCGGGTGCGCCACACCCTCGAGGAATGCGCCGAGGTCTTCTTCGACCGCGCCTGGGCGGACGCCGCGGTGCGCCTCGCCACCGATCTGCGCCTGAAGAACGACCTGCTCAGGCGCCAGGGCCTCGGGGCGGCACTCGCCTCGGTCTCCGGCGCGGTCACCCTGGCACCGGACGGCGACTGCATCGTCGTGGACAAGGTGCAGGACAGGGCGACCGCCGCCCGTGGCGCCGGGGTCACGTTCATCCCCAGCGTCTTCGGCCGCCCGCACCTGGTGGCGGTCAGCGCCCCCGGGTGGCATCCGGTGGTGCAGTACCCCGTCGCCGAGCCGAGTCCGGCGGAGCCGGTCTCCCTGGAAACGGTCACCCTCCGGCTGGAGGCACTCGCCCATCCGGTACGGCTGCGACTCCTGCGCACCCTGGCCCGCGGCCCGCACACCACCGGCGAGCTGGCCCACTTCTGGGAGATCTCACCCCCGGAGGTGTCCCGCCACCTCGCCGTCCTGCGCCGCGCGGGCCTGCTCACCGCCCGACGCCACGGTCGTTATGTCCGTTACACCCTCAACCCGCCCGAACTCACGGCACTGGGCACCGATCTGCTGGCGGCCGTACTCCGCTGAACCGCTTCGGCCTTCGGTCGGGTGTTAACGACCGCGGGGTGGTGGGCACTCGAGGGGTCTGGCACAGCAACGACGAGAGGAGAACGCCATGGGTCTCGTGCAGGAGTCCGTGGAGGTCGACGTCCCGCTGAGCATGGCCTACAACCAGTGGACCCAGTTCGAGGAGTTCCCCCACTTCATGGAGGGCGTCGAGGAGGTCGTCCAGATCGACGACGTCCACAACCACTGGCGGACCAGCATCGCCGGCGTGCGGCGGGAGTTCGACACCGAGATCGTCGACCAGGTGCCCGACGAGCGCATCGCCTGGCGCACCACCGGGGGCGAGATCAGCCAGCACGGCATCGTCACGTTCCGGAAGCTGGACGAGGACCACACGAAGGTGAACCTCGTCATGGAGGTGCAGTCCGACGGCACCGCCGAGAAGTTCGCCGACATGGTCGGCATCCTCGACCGGCGCGCCAAGGGCGACATCAAGCGCTTCAAGAGCTACATCGAGCACCGCGAGGACGAGTCCGGCGCCTGGCGCGGCCGCATCACCCCGGCCTAGGAGCGCGTGGGCCGCACCCCAGGGCACGGCCCACGGCTGGGGCGGCTGCCATAGTTCCCGTGTGTCGGACAGCGGTTGGTGGATCGGTCTCATCACCGGTGGATCGGCCGTGGTCGCGAGTTGGGTCACCGGCCGGGGTGTCACCCGGTCCGCGCGGGTGCAGGCCGAGGTCACCGCGCACGCGGCCCAGGTCGCGGAGACGCGCACCCGGCGGCGCGACGCGTACCGGGAGATGAGCGCGGCGGTGCACGGCCTGTCGGAGGTGCTCTGGCGCATGGAGGAGGTCGACGCCGCCCCGCAGGGTCAGCCGCGGGTCGCCGTCCTCGCGCAGTTGCGGAACGCGGCTCGGGTGGCGCTCAACGAGGTGACCAGAGCCAGCCGGGAGGTCGTCCTGGAGGGACCGGCCCCGGTCGCCGCGGCGGCGCAGACGCTGCGCCGCCGCGGCGATCACCACGAGCCGTCTGCTCGGACCGTTGGCGACGGGCGACGAGGAGGACCGCGGCCGCTACGACGCCGCGTACCGGGAGCTGCGCCAGGAGCACCTGCGGTTCCTGGAGCTGGCCCGGACGGCGCTGGAGGTCGCCTAGGGCGGTCTCCCGGTCTCCGGTCCCTGGTTGCGGGGCCGGGCTGGTCAGTTGCCGAAGAGGGCGTTGATCTCGCGGTTCGTGTCGACCAGGGAGTCGACGGGGCGTTGGCCTGACATCACCGCCTCCATGCCGGCCGTGAGGCTGCTGATGACGTCGGCGGGGTGCTCGGTGACCGGGAAGCGGAGGGTCGGCTCGTTCTGGACGTGGGTCATGAAGGGGGACACGTCGATGCCCTCGTCGGCGAACGCCTGCTCCGCGACGTGGGCGGCCTCGGTGATGGCGGGGAAGACGACGTGGTGCTCGGCCACCACCTGCTGGCACTCGAGCGACCCCAGGTACTTCACCCACTGCCAGGCCTCCTCGGGGTGTTCGGTGCCGGCGTAGATGGAGTCGGACAGGCCGTTCACCATGCTGACGCGTTCGCCGCTCGGGCCGATGGGGGTGGGGGCGATGCCGGCGTTGAGGTCGGTGCCGAAGACGGTGCCGGTCATCCAGGAGCCGTTGGTGGCCATGGCGGTGTTGCCGGCGGCGAGTTGGTCTGCCCAGTTGACGCCTTCCTGGGCTTCCCAGGAGGGCATGTAGCCCTTGTCGACCAGGCCGCGCCACCAGGCGATGGTGTCCTGGAACTCCTGGTCGCCGTAGTTGTAGCTGGTGCCCCAGGGGTTGGTGTCGGTGGGCAGCCAGCCGGTGGAGGCGGCGTACATCGACCACTGGGTCTGGCCGTGGCTGGTGCCGCCGGACTCCTCCATCCACAGGCCGTAGGTCTCGACGTTGTTCTTGTCGAAGCCGGGTTCGTCGCCGCGCACTCCGTTGGCGTCGACGGTGAGGTGGGCGATGACGTCCTCGTAGCTGCCGCCGTCGTCGGGGTTCCAGGTGAGGTTGTTCATCTGGTCCTCGGTGATGCCGGCCTCGGCGAGCATGTCCTTGTTGTAGAAGATGGCCACGGCGTCGAAGTCCTTGGGCAGGCCGTAGCGTTTGCCGTCCGGGCCGATCCACAGGTCGGCCAGGCCGTCCTCGTAGACGCTCAGGTCGACGTTGTCGCGTTCGATGTAGTCGTCCAGCGGCAGGATCTGGTCGCGTGTCACCCAGTCGGGGAAACGGGTCAGGTGGTCGGTGAAGACGTCGGGCGCGGATTCCGAGACCATGCCCAGCGCGAGCGTCGACCAGTAGAAGTCCCAGCCCCGCTGATCGATCCGGATGTCGATGTCCGGATTCGCCCGCTCGAAGTCCTCCGCGCATTCCTGGTACGCCGGAAGCTGGTTCGCGCCCCAGAGCGCGTACGTGATCGTCGTGCTCCCCGAGCCGGGATCGACCGCACAGGCGGCCAGTGTCAGGCCGGCCACCGCCACGGCGGCCACGGTTCGGGAGCGTCGCCCGGTGCGCATGGCGGCACCCTAGGGGTTCGCCCGCCCCCGGTGAACCGTCTGGCCGAGGCCGCGTCAGTCTCCGTCGAGCGCGGCGCCGATGCGGTCCAGGGCCCGTCGCCAGTGGATCCGCTGCCGTTCGCGCTCCTCCGAACTCGCCATCCGCTCCTGGTGGAAGCCGAGGACGGCCCGGCCGCCGCCGGCGGACGTCACGGTGACCTGCACGATGGTCGAGTCGTGGGTGAGCCGGATCCGCTCGCCCGGGTGGTAGGAGCGCACCTCGCCGGTGACGCCGGACTCCGTCCGGTATGTGGCGCCGCGCTCGGGCACCAGGTCCGCGCCGGCGCCGAGCCAGAGGGCGAGTCCCTCGGGGCGGCTGACCAGGTTCCAGACGGCCTCGGGGGAGTGGGACAGGGTGCGGGACACGCCGATCTGCCAGCCGGCGTCCTTGGTGAGTCCGGTGGGCATGGCTTCAGCCCTTCTCGATGCCGCTCATGTAACCACTATAACCGGTACAAGGGTCGGCGCGGTGGCGACACGCGAGCCCTCACGGGGGAACCTGCGGGACAGCCAAAGAAGGGGGTCAGAGTTGAGCGTGTCGAGGCGGCGGAGCGATCAGCGAGGGCGGCATCTCACGAGGCTGGGCGAGACCGAGCGCAGACGCTTCCTCGCGGTGACGGGCGCGGGCGCCGCGGCCCTCGTGCTCGGCGTCGGGCCCTACACGGCAACGGCGTTCGGGAAGAGCCGGTTCGCCGCCTACCCGTTCACGCTCGGGGTCGCGTCCGGCGACCCTCCCCCAGGCCCAGGGGCGCGGGAGGTGCCCCCAAGCCCGACGGCGTCGTGCTGTGGACCCGGCTCGCACCGGAGCCGCTGGCCCCCGACGGCAGGGGCGGCATGCCGAACGCGAGCGTCGAGGTGCGCTGGCAGGTCGCCGAGGACGAGGCGTTCGCCCGCGTCGTCGCCGAGGACCTCGCGAACGCGACGCCGGAGCTCGGCCACGCGGTGCACGTCGAGGTCGCCGGCCTCCCTGACCCAGATCGCCGACAACGCCGTTCCGTCCCTGCCCCCGCCGTCCCCCGCCACCGACCTCCCCAACGCCGACGCCCTCCGCCGCGGCAGGTGAACGCGGCGCGTCCGGGCCCGCCGCGGCGGGCCCGGACCCCGTGTGCCACGGACAGTCAGGCCGCGGCCCCGCTGTCGATGACCAGGTCGGCGCCGACCACCGAACCGGCCGCGGGCGAGGCCAGGTAGAGCACCGCCGCGGCCACCTCCGCGGCCTCCGCGATCCGGCCGAGCGGGAGTTCCGTCTTGAGCCGCTCCGCCCGGTCGGCCGCGGTCTCGCCGGGGCGCAGCGACATGGGTGCGTCGGAGGCGCCGGGGCTGACGGCGTTGATGCGGACGCCCTGGTCGATGTGGTCGAGCGCGGCGGCGCGGGTCAGCGCGGTGACCGCCGCCTTGGAGGTGAGGTACGCGGCGAGGTTCGGGATCCGGACGTGGGCGCCCAGGTTCGAGGAGATGTTGACGATGGTGCCGCCGCCGTTCCGGCTCATGTGCGCGATCTCGTGCTTCATGGCCAGCCAGACGCCGGTGACGTTGGTCCGCAGCACCGCGTCCCAGTCCTCCTCGCTCACCTCGGCGACGGGCACGCCGCCGCCGCGGAGTATCCCGGCGTTGTTGACCGCGACGTCCAGTCCGCCGAAGCGGGAGACGGTCTCGCGCACGAGGTGCCGGACCTGGTCGGCGTCGGTGACGTCGGCGGTGACGGCGGCGGCCGTGCCGCCCGCCGCCTCGATGAGGCCGACGGTCTCCTCCAGCGTGGCGGTGGTGCGTCCCGCGGCGACCACCGAGGCACCCTCGGCGGCGAAGGCGAGCGCGATGGCGCGGCCGAGTCCGGTGCCCGCGCCGGTGACGAGGACGGTCCTGCCGGTGAAGCGGTTCATGTCGAACGATTCCCTTCTCTCTGTTCTCTCTGTCGTTTCTCTGTGATCCGCGTCAGCCGCGGTGGTGGGCGAGGGCGGCGACGGCGAGCGCGGCTCCCGTCGCGGCCAGGGACGAGGCGTCGCCGCCGAGCGTGAGCAGGGCGGCGAACAGGACGGTCGGGCCGAACTCCATCGCGGTGTTGAGCAGGCCGCCGGCGAGCCCGGTCTGCTCCCGCGGCACGCCGTCGGTGGCGAGGACGGCGGCCCCCGCGAAGGACGCCGCGACGCCGGCCGGCAGCAGCACCAGCCCGGGCAGCGGCCCGTAGGCGTACGGGATGGCCGCGTCGAGCCCGGTGAGCCCGAGCAGGACCAGCCCGGCCGCGCCGGTGCCGAGCCCGGCGGCCGTGACGGCCCGGGGTCCGTACCGGCCGATGAGCGGTCCGGCCGCCCGGCCCGACGCGATCAGCGCGACGGCGAACGGCACGAAGGCCGCCGAGGTCTGCGACGGTGACCAGCCGCGCTCCTGCTGGAAGTGGAGCGAGAGGAGCACGAAGGTGATCGCGGTCCCGCAGGCGCTCAGGGCGATCGTCGCGAGGGCGAGGGCGCGCCGCCGGTCGAGCAGGAAACGGGGTGGCAGCAGCGGGTCGCGGATGCGTCGTTCGGCGAGGAGGAACGCGCCGAGCAGCGCGGCCCCGGCGACCAGCGGCACGAGCACACCGGCCGACGACCAGGGCCGGGCGTCGGTGACGACGAGCGCGTAGCTGCCGAGGGTGAGCCCGCTCGTGGCGAGCAGCGCACCCGGCAGGTCGAGCGTCCTGCCCCGGTTCGGTGCCGTGTCCGGCAGCAGCCAGGGCGTGAGGCCGAGCGCCACGACCGCCACCACGAACGGTGGCGCGAAGGTCCACCGCCAGGACAGCGCCTCCGCGAGCGGGCCGGAGAGCAGGTTGCCCGCGGTCGCGCCGAGCACCGAGAGCCCGCCCCAGGTGGCCATCGCGTGGCCGTACGCGGCGGGGGAGGGGAAGACCGCGCGCAGCACGGCCATGGCCGCGGGCGCGACCAGGGCCGCGCCCGCGCCCTGGGCGAAGCGGGCGGCGAGCAGCGCCTCGAAGGTGGGCGAGAACGGGGCGGCGGCCGAGGCGGTGGCGAAGAGGAGGAGACCGGCGGCCAGCACGCGCCGACCGCCGTAACGGTCGGCCAGACGACCGCCGAACAGCAGGAGGCCGGCGAAGGTCAGTCCGTAGGCGGCGCTGAGCAGGATCAGGTCGGCGCGCTCCAGGCCGAGTTCGCGCCCGATCTCGGGCAGCGGCACGCCGATCGCGGCGAGCGTGAAGATCAGCGTGGCCTGGACGCCACCGAGCAGGACGAACGCGCGTCGCCGCCGCGT
The DNA here is from genome assembly GCF_039871525.1 of Streptomyces sp. B6B3. Taxonomy (NCBI): domain Bacteria; kingdom Bacillati; phylum Actinomycetota; class Actinomycetes; order Kitasatosporales; family Streptomycetaceae; genus Streptomyces; species Streptomyces sp. B6B3. The sequence goes on from NZ_JBDPLU010000010.1 coordinate 235,341, forward strand.
GGCGGTGACACCGGTGGCATCGACGGTGAGGTCGGTGGCGGTCATGCTGCCCTCCTGATATTTGACCGATCGATCCATAATTTGGGCATGCGGCGGTACGGCGGTACGGCGGTGCGGTGGAGGAGCGGGCGGGTTCGGTTCAGTCCAGCAGGGCCAGGGCCTGTTCGGCCGCGTCCCGTACCCGGGCGGGATCGTTCGACGCCTTGCCGACGATCCGGAGGCCCTGCAGGAGGACGAGCAGCATGCGGGCCAGTGCGCGTGGATCACGGTCCTCGGGCAGTTCGCCCTGGGCCCTGGCGCGCACGAGGGCGGAGTGCAGCGGGGTCTCCAGATGCTCCCAGCTGATCTCGACCCGGCGGGCCGCCGCGGGGTCGTGCGGGGCCAGTTCGGCGGCGGTGTTGGTGACGAAGCAGCCCTTCCTCCGGCACTCGGGGGAGACGGCCTCCTCGGCGAAGCGACGCACCACCGCCCGCACCGCGGGCAGGATGGGCCCCGGCTGGGCGAGCTCGGTGAGGAGCAGCGGGTCGCGCGTCTCGGTGTACCGGTCCAGCGCCTTCAGGTACAGCTCGTGCTTGCTGCCGAAGGTCGCGTAGAGGCTGGCGCGCCCGATGCCGAGGTGCTCGACCAGGTCCGCCATCGACGTCGCCTCGTAGCCGCGCAGCCAGAACAGCTCGAGCGCCGACTGCAGCGCGGCGTCCGGATCGAACTCCTTGGTCCGTGCCATGCGGCAGACACTAGCCCTCACTGGAACGATCGGTCAAATAATGATCGGTGCGCCTGGCCCGGTGAACCGCTGCGCCGCTCCCGTCGTACACGGCTCTACCGGTGCCCTCGGCCGTCTCGCTGGGCCGATCCGCGGGTCACCGGGTGAGGGCGCCGGTGACGAGGCCCGGACGCGGGGACGCGGGCCGGGAGCACGAGACTCCGGTGATCGGGGAGAGGAGCAGGGATGCGCAGGAAACCGTCGTTCGGCCGACGCCGCGGCGTGGAGTCGGAAGACGCCGACGAGGCCGTGATGACCCGGCTGTACCGCGAGCATCACGACGCGGTGCTGGCGTTCGTCCGTCGCTACGTGAGCGACCGGCACCGCGCCGAGGATCTGGTCCAGGAGGTGATGATGCGCACCTGGCGCAGCCTGGACTCGCTGGACACCTCGGCGGCGACCGTCCGCTCCTTCCTCTTCACCATCGCCCGCAACGTCGTCACCGACGCATGGCGCGCCGAGCAGCGCCGGCCCCGGCTGGTGTCCGACGACCCGGCCGTGGCGAGCGCGCCGACGACCGACGAACTGGAGCGGGTCATCGACGGCTGGCTCGTCGCCGAGGCACTCGACCGGTTGTCGGCCGAGCACCGCGATGTCGTGACGGAGCTGTACTACCGGGGGCGTTCCGTGCGGGACGTCGCCGAGCGGCTGATGCTGCCGGAGGGCACCGTGAAGTCTCGTGCCTACTACGCCGTGCGCGCGCTGCGCGCCGCCTTCGAGGAGATGGGAGTCCTGCGATGAACAGCCACGACGACACGCACCTGTTGCTCGGCGCCTATGTCCTCGGCGGGCTCGACGCCGCCGATCGGCGCAGGGTGGAGGCGCATCTGGCCGGCTGCGCCGCCTGCCGTGACGAGCTGGCGGACGCCGAGCCGCTGCACGACCTGCTGCGGAGCCTGCCCCCCGAGGCGGCTGGCAGGGCACCCGCCAGCCGGCCGGAAGCCACACCAGGTCTCGACAGTCTGCTCCACACGCTGCGAGCGGAGAAGGTGCGCGCCAGGCGACGCGGCCGCCAACTCATGGCGTCCGCGGCGGCCGTGGTGCTCCTGGCCCTGGGTGGGCTCGGCGTCACCCTGCTGCGCGATGCCGAGACGCCGGGCGGCACGCCCTCCGGGCCGTCGGTCTCGTTCGTCGCCGGGGGCGAGACCGCGACGTCAGGACGGGCGGTGCTCACCGGCAAACCGTGGGGCACCGAGGTGGACGTGCAGCTGGCGGACCTGCCCGCCGGCGGGCCGTTCGTGCTCGAGGTGACCGGCATCGACGGCGCCGTCGAACGAGCCGCCACCTGGTCGGAGACCGCCGCCGCGGAGGCCAGTCTCGTCGGCGCGAGCTCGCTGCGCCCGTCGGACATCGAGGTGATGCGCGTCGTGGACCACGAGGGACGGACGGTCGCGACCGCCCGTCCGTGACCTGTGCGACCGGTGCGACCGGTGCGATCCGGAAACCGGTCACCGCGTTGAACCGGGCCGCGGCAGCGGACGTACACCCCGCCGTACGCAGCCGGAACCACCGACGCTGACCAGACAAGGACGGGGAGATCATGATGACGATGACGACGAGGTACCGCCGTACGGCCGGTGCGGCACTCGCCGTCGCGGCACTCGCCGCGGCCACCACCTCGGCGACCACCACGAAGGCGTTCACCACGACGGCGACGGCGACGGCGGCGGCCGCGGCCGCCGCGGCGACCGACGCGGCGGCGAACGTTCCGGAGACCGAGGCGCGCCACGCGGGGTGGGCGCCGTCCGTGGAGATCCTCTCGCCGCGACACGGCGACCGCACGGGCACCGACGGAGCCAACTGGATCGTGGACCTCAACGTGACCTACCCGACGGGCACCTCGGGCTTCACCACCGCCCAACTCACGGGTCCCGGAGCGCACAACGAGACTGATCCGCTGCCTGGCACCTTCGGTCCCGGCCAGGACGAACGCCTGCCCGGCGTGGTGGTCCTGGCGTCCACCACGTCGGGGTTCTCCGGCCCCGGCACGAATCTGGCCAATCTGTTCAACATCACCGCGCTCACGGACAAGAACCGCTCTACCACGACCATCCAGGACACCTGGATCGTGGGCGCCCCGCTGTTCGGCACCGATGTCGACAGCGTCATCACGGTGGCCGTGATCGACGATCTCGACTACGACGGCGTCTACGACGACGCTCCCGCCACCGTTCCGGACGCCAACGAGGACGGATGCGTCGACGCCCGGGACCTGCGCGAGCTCGGCGTCGCCAGCAACGTCGCCACCGCCCGCGTCCACATCAACGGCGACGTGACGCCGTAGGGCGAACACGCGGAGCCGCCTGATCGGAGGCCGGCCGTCCGGGGATGTGCTGTCCCCGGACGGCGGCGCCCCCTGGTCCCCTCACCCGTCGTGCCCGGGCTCCCGGGGGGACGTCAGTCGTGCGGCGGAGAGAGAGTGCCCGCGCCGGCGCCCGCGGTCACCCGCGACTTGATGACGTCGCACGGTTCGGCGACGTAGTCGTACGGGATCGATCCCGCGCTGCCGCGGGTCAGCAGCTCGCCCGAGTTGACGAGGCAGTTGTCCCGGGCCTCCAGGTTGCCGAACTGGGTGTCGACCACGTCGAGTTCGGTCGGGACGGCGATGTTCTCGAAGTAGTTGCCCTCCAGCAGGATCGCGGCGTCCGAACTGGACCTGACGCCGTACTTGCTGACGTCGACGTAGTAGTTGTTGTAGACGTGTGCCTGGTCGCCGAAGCGCACCCACGGATTGCGCTCGACCGTGCCGTCGAAGAAGTTGTGGTGGTACGTGACGTCCAACCGGCCGATGTCCTGCGCGCCGTTGTCCGGGCTGTGGCCCACCAGCATGTTCTTCCCGTGCGTGCTGTGGTTCCAGGAGACCGTGACGAACGACGAGCCGCGCTTGACGTCGGCCGCGCCGTCGTAGCCGCTGACGAACGTGTTGTGGTCGACCCAGACGTGGTGGGAGAACATCTGGATGTTGATCGCGTCGTCGGCCCAGTCGTCGAACGTCAGGTTCTGGATGATGACGTTGTGCACCGCGTCGTCCGGCGGCTCGGTGACGCTGTCGTCGACCGGCAGCCCGATGTTCAGCCCGCCGCCGGTCAGCCCGGCGTCGGAGCCGCGCCCGACGATCGTCTTGTCCGAGGTCACCTCGTGCATCGGTCCCGGCAGCGCGATCGTCCCGTCGACCTGGATGATCAACGGGCCCTCGAACGCGATCGCGTCGAGGAACGCGTCCGCGGTGCTCACCGTGACCGTCTCGCCGCCGGCTCCGCCGGTGGTGCCGTCCTGACCCCACCCCGGCACCGAGGCCCAGCCGTCGGCCGCGCCCACGGCGCCCGTCGCCCGTTCCGCCGCGGGGTCGGCGCCGGCCGGGGACGGGACGAGCGTCACCGCCACGGCGGCGGCCAACGCGCCGGCGACCAGCCCGCCGAGCCGCGTTCGTCGGCCGTTGGATCCGGAATGTCTCATGAGTGGCCTCCCTGAGGGCGTCGAGATCGACCCGCCGGCCGGTCGGCCCGCCGGGGACGGCGAGGGTGGCGGCGCTGCCTACCGGGCGGCGGTGTGTAGGGGAACCTGTCTCGAAGCCTGTGGGCCATAACGCGGAGCGTGTGGACGGGACCGCTTGGGCGCGGCGGCGTCACCGCAGGAGCGTCGCCCAACCGTCCAACGACCGCAGCACCCGCGGCATCTCCCGGGCGGCCGAGGCCACGATGCGCCGCCCGAAATCCCGCCGCGCGGCGTCGGCCTGGCGGTGGCCCAGCGCCAGCCACAGGCACCAGGCGATGACCGCGAGCTGGCTGCGCAGCATGCCGGCGAACGCCGAGACGTCGGCCGGGCCGCCCGGGCCGCCCCGGTCGAGATACGCCGCGATCAGCGGTCGCACCATCCGGGGGTCGCCGTCGGCCGTCGGCCCGTTGAAGGGAGTGGCGAACCGGAACCCGACGTTCACGGCCTCCCACCACGGCACGTCCGCCCGCGCCGACTCCCAGTCGATCAGCGCGTAACCGGTCGCGGTGCGCAGCACGTTGGTCCGGGACGTGTCCCCGTGGACCAGAACCGTGCCGGGCTGGCTCCGCCGCGCCTCCCGGACCCGGCCGGTCGCGTCCTCGACGACCGGCAGCAGCGAACGGGCCGGCCCGGCGACCGGACTGTCGCCCGCCTCCGCCTCGGCCACCCACTCGTGCCAGTCGGACAGGGGATGCAGCGCGGGCTCGTCCTCGGGGCCGAGGTCCGCCGCCGTGTCCAGCAGCGCGATCCGGCCCAGCGCGTCGCCCGCCCACGCGGCCGCGTCCGCCCCGGCTCCGGGCCGCCGCAGGTCGTGCCCCTCGAGCCACTCGCTCACCCGGACCAGCGCGTCCCCGTGCGGGTTGTGCCAGTAGCCGACGGCCGGGGAGGGCGGCGCCACCGGTCGCGGCATCGGGATGCCCGCCCGCCAGGCCGCGCTCTCCAGCGTGTGCACCCGCCACGCGTGCCGACGATGCCAGTCCCCGAGCAGCCGGCCGCTCCTGACCACCCACCGCCCCCGGACGGTGGTCAGCACCCGACTGTCCGACGGATGGTCGCCGTTGGCCAGCGGCCGCCACTCCCCGACCGGCCGCCCCAGCCCGAAAGCGGCCGCGACCCCGGCGGCGTCGATGTCCACCGCCATAGTGTCCGTCCGCCGCGGGAACGACGCACGCGGTTTCCCACCCGGGGCCCTGTCCGTCGGGCGGCCCCCGAGCCCGCGGGCCCGCTGTCGCCGGTGCTGCGTACACTCGCCGGGCGCGAGGGGTTCGTGCGGATCGGAGGGGACATGGCGCTCGGCGCGGGGATGAATCTGGGCAACGCGCTGGACGCCCCGCCGGGGAGCGAGCACGCGGTGTCGCCTCGGGGGCGGTACTTCGACGCGATCAGGGACGCCGGGTTCGACACCGTCCGGCTGCCGGTGGCGTGGGCGTGGCATGCCGCGGAGGCCGCTCCGTACGTCGTCGAGGAGGACTTCTTCCGGCGCGTCGACCGGGCCGTGGACGCGGCGCTGGCCCGCGGGCTGAACGTCGTGCTCAACGTGCACCACTACCACCAGCTCACCGACGCGCCGGACGAGCAGGCCGAGCGGTTCCTGGCGCTGTGGCGGCAGATCGCCACGCGCTACGCCGACCGGCCGGCACCGGTCCACTTCGAGTTGCTCAACGAGCCGCGCGCCGCCCTGACCGCGGAGCGCTGGAACGCCCTGCTGCCCCGAGCCCTGGCCGCCGTGCGGGAGTCGAACCCCGAGCGCACCGTGCTCGTCGGGCCCGCGGAGATGAACGACATCCACGCGCTGCCGAAGCTCCGACTGCCCGACGACCCGCACCTGATGGCGACCATCCACTACTACGCGCCGTTCCCGTTCACCCATCAGGGCGCGCACTGGGTCGAGGGATCCGCTCCGTGGCTCGGCACGACCTGGGGCGGAGCGGCCGATCGTGGGGCCGTCGCCGACGACCTCGCGCTGGCCGCGGCCTGGGCGGCGGACCACGGGGTCCCGATGTTCGTCGGCGAGTTCGGCGCCTACGAGCGGGCGGATCCGGACTCCCGCGCCCGGTGGACCGCCTGGGTGCGGGAGTGCGCCGAGCGCCTGGGGCTCGCCTGGGCCTACTGGGAGTTCGGCACCGACTTCGGCGCCTACGACCGCGCGACCGACACCTGGCGGGAGCCCCTGCGCCAGGCCCTGCTGCCCGCCCGCTGAACCGGGGCCGGCGAACCGCGGTCAGCCGCGGAGGCCGAGGTGGATGCCGCCGCTGGCGTCGAGGGTCTGGCCGGTGATCCAGCGGCCGTCGTCGGAGGCGAGGAAGGCGACGGCGTCGGCGACGTCCTCGGCCCGGCCGAGGCGGTTGAGCGCGGTCTGGCCGGTGAGGAACTCCGCCAGGCCCGGGGCCTCGAAGAAGGCCGCGTTTGCGTCGGTCCGGGTGGCGCCGGGGGCGACGGCGTTCACCGTGATGCCGCGGGTGCCCAGCGCGCTGGCCAGGGTCAGGGTCATCGTCTCCAGCGCGCCCTTGCCCATGGCGAAGGACGTCTGGCCGGGGTTGGCCACCCGGGTGGCGACCGACGTCAGGGTGATGATCCGGCCGCCGTCGGGCAGCAGCGGGAGCGCCCGCTGGATGAGGAAGTACGGCGCCCTGACGTTCACCGCGAAGAGGCGGTCGAACTGCTCAGGGGTGTCCGTCTCGATCGGGCCGCCCGGGGCGGCCGCCGCGTTGTTGACCAGGATGTCCAGCGGTCGCCCGGCCAGCCCGCGCTCCAGACCGGTCATCAGGGTGTCGACGTCCCCGTCCGTGCCCAACTCCGCCCGGACGGGGAAGGCACGCCCGCCGGCTCGTTCGATGCCGGCGACCGTCTCGTCCGCCCCGGAGGCGTCGCCGCCGTAGTGCACGGCGACGTCCGCGCCGTCGCCGGCGAGGCGCTTGGCGATGGCCCGCCCTATGCCGCGCGAGGCCCCGGTCACCAGGGCGGTCCTGCCGGTCAGTCTGCTCATGTCCCTCACCCCTGCGATGCGTGTGGCAGTGCTGGTAGTGCTGGTAGTGACTACCAAAATGTTAGTCACTACCAGTACGGTACCGTATCACTCATGAGTGGTGAGGGGCCGAGCCTGCGGGAACGCCGGCGGGCGGAGACCCAGCGCATGATCCAGGCGCGGGCGATGAGGCTGTTCGCCGAGGACGGCTACGACGCGACCACCGTCAACGACGTCGCGCGGGCGTCGGGCGTGTCGACGATGACCGTCTACCGGCACTTCCCGACCAAGGAAGACCTGGTGCTCCACGACCGGTACGACCCGCTCATCGCGGCCCGGGTCGCGGCCCGGCCGGCCGACGAGCCGCTGGTGCGTCGGATCGGGCGGACGCTGGTCGAGACGACCCGGGTCGTCGTCGGTCCCGCCGACGAGGGCACGGGAACGCCCCCGGTGCCCGAGCGGGACCTGCTGCTCGCCCGCCTCCGGCTGATGATCGACACGCCGGCCCTGCGCGCCCGGCATCTGGACAGCCAGTACGCCACCCAGAAGGCCATCGTCGACGCCCTGCTCGGCGACGCCCCCGACCCCGACGCGGAGTTCCGCACCTGGGTCGCGGCCAGCACCTGCCTCGCCGCCATGCACGTCGCCCTGATGCGCTGGGCGCAGGAGGACGGGCGCCCGGACCTGCCGGGACTGATCGCCGCCGCCCTCGGCGCGGCCTTCGGCGACGATTTCGGTGACGACTTCGGCTGAGAACCGCGCCGACGACCCGGACGGGCGTCGTCCGGAAGCGCCGGTTCCCGTCATGCCCGCCGACGTCTTCCGGCAACTGACCGAGCACGCCGCCTCGTTCGTCAGGGCGCTCGGTCGGCGTAAGGCGGCCGTGGGAGGCCCCCGGCTGCGGGAGGATCCGCTTCCGCCAGGGGAGGGCGATCCCTACTCCACCCCCCGCCTACCAGCGCCAACCGTGCGGTGACCCCTGGTGAGGTTCGGCTACTTGCTCCGCAGCGTCCCCAGGGGGGTGGGATCCTCCTCCAGCGCGGTGGCCGCCGCCTTCCAGGCGGTGTCCCCGGGGTTCAGGGCGCTGCGCAGGAAGGCCGAGGTGAGCCGCTGGACCAGGGCGACGCGCGCCGGGTTCTCGTCCGTCGTCTCCGCGGCCGCGTACCCGCTGATGCCGCCGAGCGAGTGCTCCGCGCCGGACAGGGTGAGCAGGCTCTTGTCGCCCGGGCTGTGGGTGTAGGGGTCCGTGAACCAGTCGGGGCCGCGGGTGGACAGCGAGGACTGGTCCCGGTCCCCGGCGACGATGAGCGCCGGTGTCGTCATGGCGGCGAAGGACGGCCGCATGAAGGGGAGATGCTCGGCGGCGAACGGGGTGAGGTCGTCGCCCAGGCCGGGCAGCGCGAGCAGCACGCCCGCCGAGACGCGGGCGTCGGACCAGTCCTCGCCGGGCACGCCGTCGGCGTCGAGGACCCGGGCGCCCAGCAGCGTGCTGGCCGTCTGGGCTCCCCAGGAGTGGCCGGCCACCGCGACGCGGCCCGGATCGAGGCGGTCGCCGAGGCCCGGCACGGCGGCCCGCAGCCGGTCGAGCCCGTCCAGCACCCGCGTGAGGTCCTCGATCCGAATGCGCCAGACGCGGGGGGTGCGCGGGTCGTCGGCGGGAAGGTTGAGGGTCCTGGAGTCGAGGTGGGTGGGCTGCAGGACGACGAAACCGTGGGCCGCCCAGAAGTCCGCCAGCGGGGCGTAGCCGTTCATCGACTGCCCGAAGCCGTGCGAGAAGACGATGACCGGAAGATCGGCTCCGGTGGCGGGGGGGGACACGCGGACCTGGAGACCGGTGCCGCGACCCGGAGCGGGCAGCGTCACCGGGCCCGCGGATATCACCGTGGGCGGCGGGTCCGCGATCGGCCGGGCGACGGGGGTGGTGGGGTCGGACATGGGTGTGCCTTCCGTTTGGTCGTCGGTCCCGGGTCTGCCAGAATGAGCGAAACGGAACGTCGCTCCACAAGACGATACGGAGCGCTGTTCCGCTTTGCAAGTGACGGGAAGGATCGCCGCGGTGGACGACAGCGGTCAGAGCACGGGAAGCGCGGCCGGATCCAGGCGCAAGGACGCCCGGCGCAACAAGCAGACGCTGCTGGACGCGGCCGCCGCGGTCTTCGTCGCCTCGGGCGTGGAGGCGCCGGTGCGCGACATCGCGGCCAGGGCCGGCGTCGGCATGGGCACGGTCTACCGCCACTTCCCGACCCGGGCGGACCTCATCATCGCCGTCTACCGCCACCAGGTCGACGCCTGCGCCGCCGCCGGGCCCGCGCTCCTGGCGAGCTCCGCCACGCCCTACGCCGCGCTGGAGCGGTGGATCAACCTCTTCGTCGACTTCCTGGTCACCAAGCACGGACTCGCCGGCGTGCTGCAGCCCGACAACGCCGGTTTCGACACGCTGCACGCCTACTTCCTCGACCGGCTCGTGCCCGTGTGCGACGAACTGCTCGACGCCGCGGCCGATCGCGGCGAGATCCGCCCCGGCCTCGACGGCATCCAGCTGATGCGGGCCGTGGGCAACCTGTGCATCGGCGCGGGCAGCGATCCGCGCTACGACGCGCGCCGGATGGTCGGCATCCTCGTCGCGGGACTGCGCCGGCCGGAGCGGTCGGACGGAGGCCCTACCGCGTGACCACCATGGAGAACTCGTAGAGGTCGCCGCGGCAGAGCGACTCGCCGTACTCGACGATATGACCCGTGTCGTCGAAGGTCGTGCGGCGGACCAGCAGGGCGGCGGAGCCCTCGCGGACGTCGAGCAGCCGCGCCTGGCGTCCGGTGACGTTCACCGCCCGGATCTGCTGGGCCGCGCGGACCACCCGGACGCCGTGCGCGGTCCGCAGCGCCTCCGACAGCGATCCGGTCAGCCGCGTCGCGTCCAGCGTCGGGAAGCGCTCGGCGGAGAGGTAGACCGTCTCCAGGCAGACCGGGAAGTCGTCGCCCAGCCGCAGCCGTTCGATGCGGTGCAGTTCGCTGCCCGGGTCCACGCCAAGGGCCGTGGACTGGTGCAGGTCCGCCGCGACGCGCTCGGCGCCGAGCAACTCCGCGCTCGGCCGGTAGCCGCGCGCCCGCAGGTCCTCGGAGAACGACGTCAGCGCCGAGGTCTTGGTGATCTGCGGCTGGCAGACGAAGGTGCCCACCCCGCGCACGCTGCGCACCAGCCCGTCCTCGCGCAGCGCCTGCAGCGCGCGCCGGGCCGTCGCCCGGCTCACCCCGTAACGCTCCGCCAACCGGCGCTCCGTGGGCAGCGCCTCGTCCGGACGCATCCGGGCGATGTCGGCCTGCAGCTGCCGCCGCAGCGTCTCGTGCTTGTACGTGTCCTCGGCTGTCACGTCTGTCGCGTCCGTCGCCCCGTCCGTCACGTCCACTCCGTGGTGTCGCACACCTCTGCTAGCCACGATTGTCCCCCGGCCGGTACCGGGCGAGGAGCCCGCGCGCCACGGCGGCCGTCGTCTCGGTGGCGGGCGGGGGCGACGCGGTCCCGGCCGCGCCCGCGACCCAGCGCTCCTCCCAGTCGACCAGGGACGCCTCGAAGCCCTCGGCGTCGAACGCGGCGCCCACCCGGAGCGCCCGCGCGACCTCCTCGCACCAACGCCGCCAGCGCGGCAGGTAGAAGGAGCCGACCAGACCGGCCCAGTGCCGGCCCGCGTAGTCGTGCAACTCGCTGTGCGGATGGCCCCAGACCGTCAGGATCCGGCGGGCGTTCGCGTCGTACAGCGCGGCCTCCTCCGGTGTGGTGGCCCAGCCGGCGGCGTCGGCCAGCCAGCCGTCCAGGCGGTACTCGGGCCGGGTGGACAGCAGGTCGTCCAGGTTGGCCAGGACCGCGAGCAGCTCCGCCGCGGCGGTCGCGAACGCGTCGGCGTCCCGCACCAGCGCCGCGTCGGCCGCGCGTCGTTGCCGGGCGCAGGCCAGATGCGTCAGCACCTGCGCGGTCACGTCGCAGAGGTCGCGGCCGAGCGGACCCGCGTCGACCTCGGGCAGGTCCGCCGGGGCCGTCTCGTCCGCCGCGTCCGCGAGCAGCCGCCACGCCTCGGCCAGGCCCGGCGGCACGACGGGGGAGGCGTCGGTCGGCAGATGCGGGGGCGGGGTGGGGCGCAGGTCGCCGGCCAGCGTGGGGCGGCAGAGGACGACCGAGGCGGGCGGCCCGGGCCCGTCCACGGCGTAGACCGTGTCCCGCAGCAGCTCCCAGGCGCGCCGCAGGCCCGGCGTCGTTCGGCCGTACCGGCACGCGGTCCACTCCGCCAGCCAGCGGGACATGTCGGGGACACCGCCGAACCAGCCGACGTCCGCCAGCAGTTCGTAGAGCACCGGATCCCCGCCGAACGCCTCCATGCTGGCGCCGACCCCGGCCAGCGACCCGCCGACCGGGTCCGCCCCGGCGAGCGCGGGCGCGGCGGCCACCTCGTCCAGCCGGCCGTAGAGCCCCGGCCGCCCGCCGAGGCTGTGCAGCATGCACCACACCCACGGCTTGCCGTGATATCCGCCGGCCCGCCGCCAGACCGGCTGGTGCTCGGCCCACAGGTCCAGGACCAGCATCCGGTCGTCCGGAATGGCGCCGAGGAACGCCGCCGTGCGGTCGGCCGTCCAGTAGTCGGCCAGATAGGAGAAAGGCCACGCCTGGAGCACCCACACGGCCCGGTCGTCCGCCGCCGTCATCGTCCCGTGCACGGCCCGCGCGACACGGGCCACCTCGGCCGGTTCGGTCACCGGCGGCGTGGTCTCGATGAACGGGTCGGCGGCGTACAGGTGGTCGGTGCCGAACAGCCGGGTCTGCTCGGTCAGCAGCGCCGTGCCGAACTCCTCGAACAGCGGGTCGCGCGGGTCGAGCATCGAGACCTCGAAGTCCCACCACGGCAGGGACGTGGCGCGCGCCCCGCGCCGCCGGACCAGCTCGGCCGGCAGATGCCCGGAGAAGCCCTGGAGCACCGGACGCTGGCCGAGCTCGCGCTCGCGGTCCAGAACGCGTCGGCCCAGATCCGCGTGTCCCTCGATCCAGCCCCGCGGCAACGGGCCGCCCCAGCCGGCGGCCGAGGCGAGCCAGTTCCACGGGAGGTAGGCCGGGCCACCGAGGAAGTCCCGGGCGGCGGCGTCGTCCAGTCCCGCGCCCAGCAGCGTCCGGTACCAGGCGGCCTCGGCGCCCGTCATGGCCAGCGGCGTCGTCACGCCGTGCAGCGCCATCCAGTCGATGTGCCGCTCCCAGCGCGCCCAGTCCCAGAACGCGGTCGTGTAGCCGAAGGTGCAGACGTTGAAGTGGTAGCGGTGCCGGTACGGCGAGACGATCCGGGCCTCCGTGCCGGTGCGCGGCAGCCGGTCCGGCAGCCGGGGCGCCGGCGCGTCCCAGGTGACCTGGGTCCGGCAGGCGGTCCGCAGGTACCAGCGCAGCGCCGAGGCGACGGCGACGCCGCTGGAGCCGCGCAGCGCCACGCCGCCGCCCGCCGCGGCGTCGACCTCGAACCAGTCGGCCCCGGCTCCCGACTCGGTCTCCGCCCCGGGCGCCACCTCGACCGTGAACGCCCCGGCCCGGTCCCCGAGGACCCGCCGGAGCAGCCGTCCGGCGGCCTGGCCCTGCCGTTCGCCTGGCGTCATCACGCGACCCCCGCTCTCCCCGTGCTCGCTGTGGTACGTACCACGGTCTGTCAGGCTAGGCAGCCACGGAATCGTGGTCAAGGGCTGAACTGCGCTAATGGCGATCGATGCACGGGGTCTGGTGCGTTCGTGGGGCCGCTGGTATGGTCCAGACCTCTTTCACCGGTACGGACCACAGGACGGCAGGATGCGAGCGACGACGCGGGCGGCGGAACGGGCCGAGGGCACCGCCGCGCGGCGCCCGGTCACGGTCGCCGTGGACGGCGGCAAGTCCGGCTGCCGCGCCGCGCTCTACGTGGCCGGCGCGCGGCTGGCGAGCGTCGCCGGGCCCGGCCTGCCGCACCCCGCCGAACCAGGCGCCCCCGAGGCGATCGCCGCCGCGGTGGGCGCGCTGACCGGCCGGCTGCCGGATCCCGCGCGGCGCCCGGACACCCTGGTCGCCGGGCTGACCGGCGTCACCGAGGACCCGGCGAGCGCGGCCGGCCTGCCCTGGCTGCTGGCGACGGCGACCGGCGCCGTCACCGCGCTCGTCTGCGGCGACGTCGTCACCTCGTACGCCGGCGCGCTCGGCGCCGTCCCCGGCGTGGTGCTCGCCGCCGGCACGGGCACGGTGGTGCTCGGCGTCGGCGCCGACGGGCGAACCGCCGTCGTCGACGGCTGGGGACACCTGCTGGGCGACGCGGGGAGCGGCTTCGACATCGCGCGCCGGGCGCTCGACCTCGCGCTGCGCGCGGAGGATGGCCGCGCGGGCTCGACCGGCCTGCGGGACCTGGCCGTGCGCCGGTTCGGGCCGCTGGGCGGCCTGCCGGGGCGGCTGTCGGCGGCCGAACGGCCGGCCGAGGCGGTGGCGGCGTTCGCCGCGGACGTCGCCCGGGCCGCCGCGTCCGGCGACCCGGCCGCCCGCGACCTCCTCGCCGACGCCGGCCGCGACCTGGCCCGCGCGATCGCCGCGGCGGCCCGACGCGCGTTTCCCGAAACGGCGGAGCCGGTGCCGGTCGCCTGGACCGGCGGCCTGGTCCGCGCCGGCGCGATCCTCACCGGGCCACTCACCGAGGAACTGGCCGCCCTGCTGCCGCACGGCGCACCGCGACCGGCGCGCGGCGACGCGCTCGACGGCGGCCTTGCCCTCGCCCACGATCCCGGCCCGCTCCGCGGGCTGCTGCACCCGCACCACACCAGCACGACACCCTCAGGGGGCCACCCGACGATGCCCACCCACGAGTCCGGCCATGCGGCCGGCAAGGACCCGGCCGGCCTCGGCCGTTCCGGCGGCCCGGAGCCCGTCGGAGCCGCGTCCCCCGGCGGCACCGGCCGCCGGTCGTCCAGCGGCGGTGCGCCCATCAGGGCGGACTCGGCGACACCCGCTCCGCCACCGGCCGCCGCGGCGCCGCGGAGCGCAGGGAATACCGCCGAGCAGCCGGATGACCTCGCCGGCCGCGCCGGCACGACCGAATCCGGCGAGCGACCGGGTGAGCCCGGCGACTCCACCGGGTCAGGTCGCCCGTCGCCTGCTGACGGCCGGTCAGCCGCGTCGGGCGGAGGGGACGTCGCGGCTGCGGCCGGTTCCGGTGACGGCCCTGGCCGGATTGGCGGCCCGGGTTCGGGAGATGCCGCGGTCCCTGCGGCGGCGAGCAGATCGTCGGCTGCCGGCGACGCGACCGGCGTTGCCGCGCGGGCCGGGGTCGGTGCGCCGGAGGCGGCCGGTGGGGAGCTCGCCGATGTGGCGTACCTCGACGCGCTGCGGGCGAACCTGGGGGTGCTGGTCGCCGCCGAGCGGCCGGCCGTCGAGCGGGCCGCCCGGGCCATCGCGGGGAGCATCGCCGCCGGGGGAGTGGTCCACTACTTCGGCAGCGGCCACTCGCAGCTCGTCGCCCTGGAGCCGCTCCAGCGCGCCGGCGGCCTCGCGCCCGTCAACGTCATCGCCGACCCGGCGCTGTCCCCGCACGCGCCCCGGCACGCGGGCGCGGCCGAACGCGTCGCCGGCTACGCGGCCGCGATCCTCGCCACCGCCGACATCCGCGCCGGCGAGGTCGTGGTGGTGGTGTCCAACTCCGGCATCAACGCCGTGCCGATCGAGTTCGCCCTCGGCGCCCGCGAGCGCGGCGCGACCGTCGTCGCCCTCACCAACCGGGCGCACTCCCTGGCCGCCGTGCCCCGGCACGCCACCGGGCGGCGCCTGCTGGACGTGGCGGACATCGTCATCGACACGCACGGCCGGCTCGGCGACACGGTGGTGCCCGTCGCCGACGTCACCGTGGGCGCGCTCTCCACGGTCGTGGGGGCCGCCCTCGTCAACGCCCTGACCTGTCGCGTCGCCCAGCTGCTCGCCGAGGAACACGGGCAGTCGCCGCCGTTGCTGATCAGCCAGAACGCCGAGGGCGACGCCGAACGCCACAACAGCGCCCTCCTCGCCCGCCACCGCGACCGCTGCCCGACCGGCTGACCACCCGCCACCCACCGATCCCGACACCGCCCCGTCGCCACCAACACCGCCCCAACGATCCCCGCCGCCACACCCAACGATCTCCCCGACACCTGCCCGCCGCCACCACCACCGCCACCACCGACGCCGGCGCACACGCGCCCCCGCCTTCCCGCCGATCACGACGCCACCGCCGCGTTCCCCGGACCGCACCGCGGCCGGACCTCGCCAACGGCCGCGTCATCCCGCACCTCGATCCCCATCAGGTCCCCCACGAACCCACTCATCAGGCCCTTTCCCAAGAATGGAGGCACGGTGTCCCCACCGACCCGCCCCCGCCGACCGCGCGGCACACGCGGCAAGCGCCTTGCGGCGGCTGGCGCCGCGGCACTCGTGCTGCCGCTCGCCGCCTGCGAGGCGCTCACCCCGGGCAGCGCGGCCGAGGCGCCGGGACCGCGCAGCGCGCCGTCCTCGACCGCCGTGCCGGACGAGGACATCACCCTGCGCCTCCAGTTCGCCGACGCCCCGCTGATGGTCGACGCGCTGATCGCCGCGTTCGAGGAGGACCATCCGCGGATCACGATCGAGCCGGAGTTCAAGCAGTTCAACGACTACGTGAAGAACCTCAAGCTGACCATGACGTCCGACACCGCGCCGGACATCGCCCAGTACGCGGTCGGCATGAGCGACCTCGCCGAGGACGGCTACGTGCTGGACCTCGCGCCGTACCGCGACGCGTACGGCTGGGACGAGGCGGTGCCGCCGGTCAGCCTGGACCAGCTCACCGCGGGGCTCACCAGCGAGGCCACCGGCGGCCACGCCCTGTTCGGCGTCCCGGCCGGCCTGTCGATGACCGGCATCTACTACAACAAGGACCTCGCCGCGCGGGCCGGGATCGACGGCCCGCCCGCCACGCTGGCCGAGTTCGAGGACCAGCTGGCCGCCGCCCAGGACGCGGGCCTGACCCCGCTCGGCGTCGGCGCGCTGGACACCGGCGGCCTGCACCTGTGGGCCGCGCTGCTGAACCAGAGCATGCCGACGGACGACTACTGGGACTGGGTGAACGGCACGCCGGGCGCCACCATCGAGACCGACGGCGCGATCGACGCCACCGAGCGGGTCATCGACTGGGGGAGCCGCGGCTACTACAACGACTCGGCCAACGGCACCGCGCAGGGGGACTCCACCGCCCAGTTCACCCAGGGCGACAGCGTCTTCCTGGTCAACGGCAACTGGGCCGCGGGCCAGCTGGCCACGGTCATGGGCGACAACGTCGGCTTCTTCCCGCTGCCCGGCGAGCGGCCCGGCGACCCAACCGTGGCGTCCGGCTTCAGCGTCTCCTACGCGGTCTCCTCGCAGACCGAACACCCCGAGGCCGCCGGCGCGTTCCTGGACTTCATGACCTCGCCCGAGGCCAACCAGATCATCGCCGACAACGGCTTCCTGCCGACGAACCCCGAGGCCGTCGCCGACCCCGAGGGCGTGCTCGCCGACGTGGCGGCGGCTCACCGGGAGGCCGTGACGGACGACGGCATCACCACGTTCCCCGACTTCGCCGCTCCCGCCATGCTCGACGCGCTGCGCTCCGGCGTGCAGAAGCTCGTGGCGGACCGCGTCGACCCGGCCGACTACCTCGACTCTCTCCAGGACGTGTGGGATGAACAACACGCGGACTAGGCCGGCACCGGCCCTCCACACCACCCGCGGGCGCGGCCGGTGGCGCGGCTACCTGTACGTGCTGCCCGCCCTCGCCGTCTACCTCGCCTTCGCGGTGCTGCCCGCGCTGCACACCGCCTACCTCTCCTTCTTCGACTGGGACGGCGTCACTCTCGGCGAGTGGGTCGGCCTGGACAACTACCGGGAGATTCTCCTAGAAGATCCGGTGCTGCGCCGGTCGGTGCTCAACGCCCTGGTGCTGGTGGCGTTCTTCTCGCTGCTGCCGATCGCGTTCGGCCTGGCCATGACCGGTCTGCTGGCCCGCCACCGGCGGCCCGGCATGGGCGCGTACCGGTTCCTGTTCATGCTGCCGCAGGTGGTGCCGCTGGTCGCGGTGGGCGTGACCTGGCGCTGGCTGTACGGGGACGACGGCCTGGTGAACCAGACGTTCCGCGCGGTCGGCCTGGACGGCGTGACCCGGGCCTGGCTCGGCGACTTCGACGCCGCGCTGGTCGCCGTGGGCCTGGTCGGCACCTGGGTGCTGAGCGGCCTGTGCATGATGCTCTTCCTCAGCGGCGTGCAGAAGGTGGACCCGAGCCTCTACGAGGCCGCCCGGCTGGACGGGGCGGGCCCCGTGCGGGAGTTCGTCTCCGTCACCCTGCCGCACCTGCGCGGCGAGGTGGCCGTCGCGATGACCGTGACCCTGGTGGCCGCGCTCGCCAGCTTCGACATCGTCTACGTGACCACCAACGGCGGCCCGGGCGAGCAGACCACGGTGCCGGGCCTTCTCGTCTACCGGCTGGCGTTCTCCGACGGGCGGGTGGGCCTCGCCGCCGCCCTGGCCGTCGTGCTGAGCTGCCTGATCCTCGTGCTGGTCTACGCCGTCAACCGTCTGTCCAGGCCGGAGAGGGCCGAGTGATGAGCACCGCCACGAACACCACCGCGACCGACACCGTCGACCCCCGCGCCGCCCGCCGCCCCGCCCGTTCCGGCGCCGCCGCCGGCGGTTCCGCGAACACCGCCACCTCCGCGGAACGCTGGTCCGGCTACGCGCTGCTGACCGTGCTGGCGATCGCCGTGGTCATCCCGTTCCTCAGCGTCTTCCTGGCCTCGGTGCAGCCCGCCGGCACGCCCGTGGTGGGCCTCACCTGGCCGGAGCGCTGGAGTTGGGACAACTACGAGGCGGCGTGGTCGGTGGCCGGGTTCTCCGACCTGATCCGCAACAGCCTGGTCATCGCGCTCGGCGTGGTGCCCGCCTCCCTGGTCCTCGCCACGCTCGCCGGCTACGCGCTGGGCACGATGCGCCTGCCGGGCGGCGACGCGGTCGCCGGCTTCTTCGTCGCCGGCCTCACCATCCCGGTGGAACTGGTCGTCGTCCCCCTCTACTTCGACCTGCGCGGCGTCGGCCTGACCAACTCCTACCTGGGCGTCATCCTGGCGGAGATCGCGCTGTTCATGCCGTTCAGCGTCTTCTGGATGCGCACCCACTTCCTCGCCACGCCGCCGTCGCTGGTGGAGGCGGCCCGCATCGACGGCGCCTCCAGCGGCGCCATCCTGCTGCGGATCCTGCTGCCGCTGGCCCGGCCGTCGCTGATGACCCTGGGCCTGCTCGTCTTCATGTGGTCGTGGAACCAGTTCCTGCTGGTGCTGGTGCTGATCCAGGACACCACCAAGCACACGGCGCCGGCCGGCCTCGGCTTCTTCGTCGGGCAGAACAGCACGGACATCCCGACCCTGGCGGCCGGCACGATCATCGTGATGCTGCCGATCCTGATCCTCTTCGCGGTCTTCCAGCGCAGCTTCATCGCGGGCCTGCTCCAGGGCGCGACCAAGGGGTGAGGCCGGGGCCGGGGGCCGCTGTGTCCTGCGTCACACGCGACCGCGGCGATAACCATCCGGTGACTGGATCGAGAGTGTGGGCCGTAACCCGGACGGCAGGCGCATACTGGTGGAGATGACGAAACCAGCATTCCGGCGCCACCTGCCGTCCAGCCCCTTCAAGGCCCCGGCCGCGCCGCACCCCAAGCAGTTCTCCGTGGGAGACCGAGTGACGCACGACGAGCACGGCCTCGGCTGGGTCGTCGGCGCCGAGGGCGAGACCGCCGTGCTCGTCGATTTCGGTACCGCCCGGACACGGATCACATCCCCCTTCAGCAAGATGACCAAGCTCTGAAGGGGCCTCGGACGAGGCACCGCCCGACGTCCAGCCGTGGCGTGGCATGGGTCCGCGCCGGCCGCCCTCCGGGGCGCCGGAGCCGACTCGTCACCACGTCGCGCCGTTAACCCTGTCCAGGACCGAGTCCACCACCGAAAGTGGGAAGCCCCATCGATACGTTCTCGCTCTTCTCCGAACCGGAGCCGGCCGTCCCGCACACCGTGACGGCACCGCGACCTCCGGTGACGAACCCCTTCCAGGCTCCGGACTTCGGTGCGGCCGACGAGGCCCCCGCCCCCGAGCCCTCCACCCGACGCACCGGCCGCGATCGAAGGGCACCGTCCCCCGGGTAGGGACGCGGCGGTGCGGCGCGGCCCGTGAGCGTCCGAGGGGGCGTACGGGGGCGTGACCGGCGGAGTGAGGTGGGCCTACGATCCGACGATGACGTCTTCAGCGGCACGTCGCCGTCCGCGGGCCCGCCTCGTTGTCCTGCTCGTCACCGTCGGCCTGGCCGGCGCCGGACTCTCCCCCGCGTCCGGCGCGGTCAGCTCCGAGGCGGTCACATCCGAGGCGGTCACATCCGAGGAGGGCGCCGGCGCCACCGCGGCGGAGACCCTGGAGGTCGGGGTCACCCACACCCAGCAGAGCGTGGACGGCCAGGCCGAGTCCCGGGCGCGGGCCGAGGAGATCCTGACCACCGTCGGCCCGCTGCAGAACCAGCATCTGATGGGCTGGGGCACGGAGAATCCCGAGCCGGAGCCCGGCGTGTACGACTGGGCGAGCATGGACGAGCGCATGGACCTCATCGAGCGGACCGGCGGCGAGGCCGTGATCACGCTCTGCTCGGCGCCCGGCTGGATGAAGGGCACCGACGACTGGGACATGGACGCCGCGCCCACCCCCGAGCACTACGACGACTTCGCGGACCTGGCCGTGGAGACCGCCAGACGCTATCCGCAGGTGCGGTACTTCCAGGTGTGGAACGAGTTCAAGGGCTTCTGGGACGACGAGCGCAACCGCTGGGACCACGAGGGCTACACCGAGCTGTACAACCTGGTCTACGAGCGCCTGAAGGCGCACGACCCGGACCTGATGATCGGCGGCCCCTACGTGTCGTTCAACGTGTACCGGGACCAGGACCAGATGAGCCATCCCTCGTCGCTCACCGGTGACTGGGGCACGGTCGACCAGCGCGATCTGGACGCCGTCGACTACTGGCTGGAGCACAGCGTCGGCGCCGACTTCCTCACCGTGGACGGCTGGGCCAGCACCAACGACGGCTACCACCCGCCCGCCGACCGGGCCGGCGACATGTTCCGCGCGGTCTCCGCCTGGCTCGGCGGCCGCGCCGACCTGCCCATCTGGTGGGCGGAGTTCTACGCGCCGCTTTCGGCGGACGGCCCGGAGAGCAGCCCGGCGGCCATCCGCTCGGTGCTGGACGGCATGCGCGACGGCGGCGCGGACGTCGCCCTGTGGTGGGGACCCGAATGCGACGGCTCGGGGTTCCCGTGCGTCTGGACCTCCACCCGCCAGGCGGGCGGCGGCGAGCCCACCGACTACCTCCCGGTCCTGCGCGACTTCGCCAGGCCCTGACCTGCGGGCCGCCGGCGCCACGGCATCCGGCTCCACGGCAGGGCGAGGTCGTCCTGGTCGGTCACCTGGTGCGGTGCGAGCCGGGCCAGGGGGGCCGCCTCCCGGTGTCGCGCGAAGACCGCGTCGGTGTACCGGTGCCCGGTGTCGGCGGCCACGAACACCACCGTGCGACGCGGGTCGCGGTCGCGTTCCCAGCGGGCCGCCAGGTAGCCGGCGCCGGTGGACAGCCCGGCGAACACCGCGTGCCGGCGCAGCAGGTCGACGCTGCCGGCGAGGGCGGCCTCGAAGGCGGTGAAGTGCAGGGTGTCGTAGAGCGCGTGCCGGACGTTGCCGAACGGGATGGAGCTGCCGATCCCGGCGATGATGATCTCGGGGTCGGCGACGTGGGCGCTGCCGAAGGTGACGCTTCCGAAGGGCTGCACGCCGACGAGTTCGGTGTCCGGCGCGCGCTCCCTGAGGTACGTGGCGAGGGCACCGGTGGAGGCGCCCGAGCCCACGCCGCCGACGAGCGTGAGCGGCGTCGCGTCGCCCAGCTCCGCGTGCAGCCGCTCGGCGACCGCGCGGTAGCCCAGATAGTGCACCTCGTCGTGGTACTGCCGCATCCAGTGGTGGTCGGGGTGGTCGCGGAGTATCTCCTCGACGCGCCGGACGCGCCGGCTCTGGTCGAGCTTGAGGTTGGCGGTGGGCGCCATCTGCTCCAGCCGGACCCCGAGCACGGCGAGCTGGGCGCGCAGGGTGGCGTCGACGGTCGCGGAGCCGACGATGTGGCAGCGCAGGCCGTAGCGGTGGCAGGCGAGCGCCAGGGCGTAGGCGTAGATGCCGCTGGAGCTGTCCAGCAGGGTGTCCCCTGGACGGATCCGGCCCTGGTCCAGGAGATGGCGCACGGCGGCCAGCGCGGAGACGACCTTCATCGTCTCGAACCGCAGGCAGCACAGGCGGGGTTCGAGGCGGATCAGGTCGGGGCGGGCGAGCGCCTCCGCGACGTGGTCGAACACGTGGGGTCTCCCTCTCGTGCGGACGTGGGGGTGGCCGTGACCGTGGCCGGGGCCGTGAGGGCGGTCGGCAGCGCGGGCGCGGGCGGATGCGGACGGGTGGCGAAGAGGGCGCCGGGCGTCAGGCCCTCGTTCGCCAGATCGCGCGCGCAGCGCCGCAGCTGGCGGTCCAGGTCGGGGGAGCGGGCGTCGAACAGCAGGCCGGCCACGCTGCCGCTGTGCGCGACCTGCACGCCGACCGCGCCCGCCGCCGCGGCGAGGGACGTAAGCAACGGCAACTCCTCCTTGGGCAGCAGCCGCTGGTGGCGGCGCGCGCTGGCGGTGCAGACGTGCCCGAGCAGCACCGGGTCGGCGGCGGCCACGGCCCGGCGGAGCAGCGCGCGCAGCCGTTCGAAGGCCCGCACGTCCCGTTCGCCGTAGCGGTCCGCCGGCACGCTCAGCGTGTCCACGGGCCGTCCGCCGCCGGTGGCGCAGCCGAGCACCACGACCGGCGGCAGCGCGGCGCCGAGCACCTCCAGAACGCGTCCCTCGCGCTGCGCGAAGAGCAGCGGACCGCCGTCCAGCATCAGCGGGTCCGAGGCGCGTTCGACGCGCACCGCCAGCTCCGCGATCGCCGCGGGCGGCAGCCGCGTGCCGAAGCTGGCGGCGACCGCCCGCACGGCGGCGATGACGTCGCTGGTGGACGAGCCCATGCCGCGGCCCACCGGCACCCCGCCGCGCAGTCGAAGTCGGCCGCCGCAGGGCGGCCGGCCGGTCCGGCGGGCGCATTCCGCGACGGCGAGCGCTGCGGCCCGCCGGGCCCGGGTCCGGTCGGCGGGGAGCACGGCGAGGTCCTCGGGCGGGGTGCCGGGTCGGCGCTCGAACTCGGCGCGGCTGCCGACGCCGGGCACCGGCAGGGTCACCAGCCCGAGGCAGCGGGCCCCGCGCCGGTCGCGGAAGACGCCCTGGAGTATCTCCCCGTGGTGGCAGGCGGCGTGGCCGGCGCCGGTCGCCGTCATCCGGCGCTCCCCGGCGCGGTCGCGCGGTACCGGTAGAGCACCGTCGGCTCCGCGCTGAACTGCGAGAACGGGAACGGCTCCGCCGACAGCGCGGTGACGCCCGCGCCCAGGAACGCCCGGGCCACGGCGCTTCCCGTCTGCGCGTAGACGACCAGCGGCAGCCCGCG
This sequence comes from Streptomyces sp. B6B3, assembly GCF_039871525.1. Taxonomy (NCBI): domain Bacteria; kingdom Bacillati; phylum Actinomycetota; class Actinomycetes; order Kitasatosporales; family Streptomycetaceae; genus Streptomyces; species Streptomyces sp. B6B3. The sequence continues at coordinate 258,169 of NZ_JBDPLU010000010.1, forward strand.
CTTCCGGCAGCGCCGCAGGATCGCGTCGAACGTGCCGTTGCCCAGCGTCATTCCGGTGGCGACCACCGCGTCCGCCGCGTCGAGCACCTCGGCCATCGAGTCGGTGACCGGGTCGCCCCACCGGGTGGTGCGCAGGTTGAGGTCGCAGGGCAGGCAGTCGCCGCCGCGTTCGCGGATGGCCGCGACCAGCGGGTTGACGACGCCGATGAGGGCCACCCGGGCGCCGGGCCGGATGTCGAGAAGCCCGGCGACCGCCGCGTCCCTGGCCTCTGCGCGCACCTCCGGCGGCCCGGCGGGCAGGGTGACCGGCTCGGCGTCCGGGGCGTCGCGGTGCGGGCGGCCCTCGGCCAGGTAGGCGTCGAGCGCGGCGATCCGGAGCGCCGGGGGCGCCTCGCGGAGCAGCGCGTCCAGCGGGCTGCCCGAGGCGTCCGCGCAGACCGCCGGGTCGATCTCGCCGGCCTCGAACGCGCAGGCGCCGAACGAACCGCCCACCCGCACCAGCACGTAGTGGTTGCGGTAGGTGGTCCCGCCGCCGGCCAGCCGGGTGCCGTGGTGCAGCCAGAAGACGCTCGTCGCCACCCGGGTGGCGGGCGGCGGACCCAGGTCGCCGGCCAGCACGGCGGCGTGCAGTTCGGCCACGGTCCGGAGGGCGAGCGACGGTGAGGCGTTCACGTGGAGAGCTCCGTTACGGGTGAGGTGACGGCAACTCCCTCACGATACAAATGAAAATCATTTTTATCTAGAGCGCGCCCCGGTAGGCCACCGTGAGGTTGCCCAGCGCGTCCCGGTCCACCTCGGCGTCGATGCCGAAGACCTCCCGGAGCCGGTCGGCGGTCAACACCTCGCGCGGCGACCCGGTCGCGACCAGCCGGCCGCCGTGCAACAGCAGCAGGCGGTCGCAGTAGCGGGCGGCGAGCGTCAGGTCGTGCAGGGCCACCAGCACGGTCTGGTCGGTCGTGGCCAGCAGCTCCATCAGCGCCAACTGGTGCCGGACGTCGAGGTGGTTGGTCGGCTCGTCCAGCAGGATGCCGCGCGGCTGCTGGGCCAGGGCCCGCGCCAGATGGGCGCGTTGCCGCTCGCCGCCGGAGAGCGTGTGCCAGGGCCGGGACTCGAGACCGGTCAGCCCCACCCGGGCCAGCGCCGCCTCGACCACCAGATGGTCGGTCGGGCCGAGCCCGCGCAGCCGGCCGCGGAACGGCGTCCGGCCCAGCGCGACGACGTCGCCGAGCCGCAGGTCGCTCTCGGCGTGCGCGACCTGCTCCACGAACGCGGTGTGCCGGGCGACGCTCCGCGCCGACCAGTCGCGGATGTCCCGGCCGTCGTAGCGGACGGCTCCGGAGGTGGGTGTGCGCAGGCCCGCGACGCAGCGCAGCAGCGACGACTTGCCCGAGCCGTTGGGCCCGATCAGGCCGACCGTCTCGCCGGGCCCGATGTCGGCGTCCACCTCCCGCACGATGACGGTGCCGCGCACCGCCCAGCTCAGCCGCTCGACGCTGATCCTCACAGCTCCCCCCGCCGGCGCAGGACGAGCAGGAAAAGCGGCACGCCGACCAGCGCCGTGAAGACGCCGACCGGAACCTCGCGGGGCGCGAAGGCGATCCGGGCCAGCGCGTCGGTCCACACCAGGAACACCGCGCCGGCCAGCGCGGCGAACGGCAGCAGGGTGCGGTGCCCGGGACCCACCAGGAAGCGCGCGCCGTGCGGCACGATCAGGCCGACGAACCCGATCGCGCCCACCGACGCCACGGCCGCGGAGGTCATCAACGCCGTCACGACCAACAGCACGCCGCGCGCCGCCCGCACGTCGATCCCCAACGACGCCGCGGTGTCCGCGCCGAACGCGAGGCCGTCCAGCGCCGACGCGAAGACCCACACCACGGCCAGCCCCACCCCGGCCACGACCGCGCAGACCACCACCACGTCCCAGCGCGCCGAGGCCATCGACCCCAGCAGCCAGTGGGTGACGGCCCTGGTGGTGTCCTGGTCGCCCGACGCCATCAGCACCAGCGACGTCAGCGCGGAGAAGAACTGACCCACGATCACCCCGGTCAGCACGATCCGCAGCGAGTCGAGACCGCCGCGCCGCAGCAGGAGCAGCAGCAGGCCGAAGGACAGCAGGGCGCCGACGAACGCGCCGCCGGTGACGCCGAGCGAGCCGGCGCCGAGGCCCAGCACCACCACCGCCACCGCGCCCGTGGAGGCGCCGGAGGAGACGCCGAGCAGATAGGGCTCGGCCAGCGCGTTGCGGGTCAGGGCCTGCAACGCCGCGCCGCTGACCGCCAGCGTCGCGCCCACCAGCGCGGCCATCAGCACCCGCGGCAGCCGCAGGTCCCACACCAGCGAGTCGAGCAGCGGCGGCAGCGGCTCCACGTCCAGCCCGAGGCGGCCGCCCAGCACCCGGCCGAGCTCGCCGTAGCCGACGTCGCTCGCGCCGATCCGCACGGAGAGGACGACCGACACCAGCAGCACCGCGACGCCGCACACGAACCAGACCGCCCGCCGCCTCCGGCCCCCGCCCCGCCGGGCCGGCGGCCGGGCGGCCGGGACGGGCTTCGTCGGGGGCGCCGGCGCCTCGGCGCCGCGCGCGGTGGGGTGCAGCACGCCCAGCAGGGCCGGATCAGCGGACATGACCGAGGTCCCGCAGTCCCTCGACCAGCACCCCCAGCGCGTCCACGGTGCGCACCGACGGGTCCATCTCGATGCCGGGCACCTCGATGATCCGGTTCTCCCGCATCGCCGGCAGCTGGGAGACCACCGGATGGTCGCGCATCATCGCGAGCTTCTCCTCGGCGCTGTCGCCCGGCGTGCCGCGCTCCGACAGGTCGCCGACCACGATGACGTCCGGGTCCCGCGCGGCGACCTCCTCCCAGGACACCTCGGGCCACAGCTCGTCGACATCGTCGAAGACGTTCGTCAGGCCGGCGAGCTCGCCCATGGCGTCCGGCATCCCGCCCCGCCCCGCCACGTAGGGGACGTCGTTGTAGACCGAGTACACCCACACCACGGAGGTCTCCTCCGTCAGGGTCTCGCCGGCCGCGGCGGCCTCCTCGGTCGCCCGCCGCTGCTCGGCGACCAGGTCCGCGGCCCGGTCCTCGATGCCGAAGATCCGGCCCAGGTTCTCGTAGTCGGTGAAGAGGCGGTCGAAGGAGGTGAGGTCGGCGGCGTTGGCGCCCGGGCAGTCGACGGCGCTGACGTACGAGGGCAGCCCGAGGTCCGCCAGTTCCGCGCGGGTACCCACCCGGTCCCGGGTGAAGTGCTCGGAGAACGAGGAGACCACCAGGTCAGGAGCGGCCTCGCGGAGCTGCTCGGCGGTGGGTATGTCGGGGCTGATCACCGGGATCTCCTCGTAGGCGGCCTGGTACTCCGGCGCCACCCGGGACTTGAGGTTCGAGGTGCCGACCATGCGGTCCGCCAGGCCCAGCGCGAGCAGCGTCTCGGTCGAGGACTGGTCCAGCGTGACGACGCGTTCCGGAGGGTCGGCGAACGTCAACTCCCGTCCGCAGCTCGACACCGTCGGGCCGTCCCCGCCGGCGGACGAGTCCGGCGAACTCCCGGACGGATCGGCGCAGCCGGCGACGACGAGCGTCAACACGGCGACGGTTCCCAGGTTCGTGCGAAGAGACATGGCCGGTAGTCTAAACGAAAAGTATTTTCATTTGAATCTACTTGTTCATCGCAGATGCATACTGTTGGCAATACTGACAGAAGGAGCACGGTCGCTGTGACCGCACCCCCGGCGACGACGTCAGAGCTCGTCCACCCCCGGCCGCTGCTGCGCGACACGGCCTTCCTGCGCCTGTGGTCGGGCAGCACCGCGTCCGGACTGGCGACCTGGGCGATGCCGTTCGTGCTCGGCCTCGCCGTGCTGGAGTCGTCGCTCGGCCCGGGCGGCCTCGGCCTGGTGCTGGCCACCCGCACCGCCGGCTTCCTGGTCGCCGTGCCGGTCGGGGGCGTGCTGGCCGACCGGCACTCGCGGCGCGGCGTCGTGCGGTGGTCCGCGCTCGCCGCCGCGGCGGCGACACCGCTGATCGCCGTCGGACTCGGGCGCTCCCTGCCGCTGATGGCCGCGGCGGCCCTCGTCGTGGGCGCCGGACAGGGGGCCTGCCGGCCCGCGTTCCAGGCGCTGACCGCCGAGGTCGTCGCGGATTCGCGACGGCAACAGGCCAACGCCGCCCTGTCCCTGTCGGTGCGCGTCACCACGCTCACCGCCCCCGCGCTCACCGCGCTGCTCGCCACCGTGGTCGGCACCGGCGCCCTGCTGCTCGGCACCGCCGCGCTCTGGCTCGCCGCCGGCCTGGTGCCGCCGGGCGGCGCGCGGGACGCCTCCCCTGCCTCCCCGGACTCCCCGGCCGGCGCGGGTGAACGCGCCGGGATGCTGCGTGAGTTCGCCGACGGCGTGCGCGAGGCGCGCCGGCACCCGTGGTTCCTCGCGGGCCTCGCCGCGCTCGCCGCGGTCATCACCACCGGATACTCCGCGACCGGGGTCGTGCTCCCGCTGGTCAGCCGCGACCGCTACGGCACCGAGGTGGTGCTGGCGTTGGCGACCACCGGGTACACCGCCGGCGCGCTGGCCGGCGCGGTGCTGATGGCCCGCTGGCGGCCCCGCACCCTCGGCTGGGCCGCCCTGGCCGGGCTCGCCTGCTACGGCTTCGCGCCGCTGAGCCTGTGGCTGCCGAGCGACGCGGCGTTCGTGGTGGCCGCCTACGCCGCCGCGGGACTCGGCATCGAGCTCTTCAACGTGCCCTGGTTCACCGCCATCCAGCGTGAGGTCGAACCCCGCCTGCTGGCCCGGGTGTCGTCGCTCGACTTCCTGCTCTCCTACGGCCTGGCGCCCGCCGGGCTCGCCCTCATAGCCCCGGCGGTGGCCGCCTTCGGCGCCGGCCCGGTGCTCGCCGGCTGCGCCCTGGTCTGCTTCCTCGCCCCGGCCGCCGCCGCCACGGTGCCCACCGCCCGGCACTTCTCCCGACGACCCCACGCCCCCTGACCCGACCCGCCCAGACCGGCCCGCCCAGACCGGCCCGCCCAGACCGGCCCGCCCCGGCCGGACACGACCAGCACGACCGAGCAACACCGAGCACGCCCAAGGAGCGCCCGCGCCATGCCCATCCGCACCGCCCACCCCCAGGCCCCCGCGTCCGGCGCCGCCCTCGGCATCGTTCCCGCCAGGGTCGAGGCCACCGACGCCGCGGACGCCGCCCGGGCCCGCGCCCTGCTCGACCGCGACGGCGCGGTGCTCCTCGCCGGCCTGGCGCCGACGGCCGACGCGCTCGTGGTGGCCGCCGCGCTGGCGCTCGGCGACCGGCTGCGGCGGCTCTTCCCGGTGCGCCGCCGGACCTCCCGGGACGCGGACCCCGTCCACCTGCACGCCGACAGCTTCGACCTGACCGTCGACGTGGGCGGCGTGCCCACCCGGCGCCGCGACCCCGACGAGGACCATGTGCTGGTCCAGTGCGTCCGGCCGTCCGACTCCGGCGGGGCGTCGTTCGTCGCCGACGCCTACCGGTTCGTGGACGAGTGCGCCGCGGCCGACCCCGAGCTGTGGACCTTCCTCACCACCGCCGACGTGGACCTCTACGGCGCCTGGGCCGGGTTGCGCGGCCTCCCCGCCACGCCGCGGGTCGGCCGGCACGTCGAGTACACCCGCACCGGCCGGCGCATCGTCCGGCGCACGGACGGCGCCGTCCCGCTGCACCGGGACCCCGAGGCGGACCACGTGCGGGCCATGCTGGCGCGCCTCGACGAGCGGGTGCGGGAGACGGAGCGGACGCTGCCCCGCTTCGCCGTCGCCCCGGGGGAGATCCTGCTGCTCGACAACTACCGCTGCTGGCACGGCCGGGACGGACATCCGGGCGACCGCGAGGTGCGCATTCTCACCCTGCGCAGCGCCGACGCCCGCTGACCGCGGGGACGGCAGGGCGCGGAACCCCAGGCCGGAACCTCAGGCAGCCTCGGACCCGGCCTGCCCGAGCGTGCCGCCGGCGCCGGCGGAGCGGGCCGCGCTCGGCTCCTCGCGGAGCCGGACCTGGACGCGCCCGTCCACCACCCGGGCGTCGAAGGCCGGCTGCGGCGCGGTGGCCGGACCGCCCACGTTCCAGCCGTCGGACAGCCGGAACGTGCTCCCGTGCCACGGGCACCGCACGCATCCGTCGACGATCTCGCCCTCGGACAGCGGCCCCGCCAGGTGGCTGCACCGCTCGGCCAGCACCCACACCGTGTCGTCGCCCTCGCGCAGCGCGAGCACCGGAACCTCGCCCACGGTGCGCCGCACCGGCTCGCCCACCGGCAGGTCCGCCAGTTCGCCGATCACCTGCCAGCCCGACGGGACCAGATGCGGCACCTCCTCGGCGTGGTTCGCGCCGGACGCCTGACGGAAGGACAGGTGGCCACCGAGCGCGCCGCCGGCCGACGCCGCGGTCAGGCCGGCGAAGCCGAGCAGGCGTCCGGCGCGGTCCCGCCCGCCGATCCTGGCGGCCAGCGACCCCGCGTACAGGCCGATGGCGGCGATGTTGAACGTCGCGTGCACCAGGCCGACCCGGGTCTGCTGCCGGTGCAGCTCGGCCCAGTCCACCCAGCCGGCCAGCGCGGCGGGCGCGGCCCCGCCCAGGCCGACGGCCACCAGCGTGCCGGCGGCGCCACGCTGACCGGGCCGGAGGTCGAGCACCGCGGCCGACGTCCAGGCGCCGATCGGCACCTGCACCAGCGCCGGGTGCAGCGGATGCCCGAGCCATCTGCCGTGCAACGCGTCCCTGGCCTGACCCAACGGGAGCGCGCGCACCCAGCGCCGCAGCCGCTCGGCGACCGGATCCAGCACGGCCGCGCCCTCCAGCCGGTCGAGCGCCGTCATCACCGGTCCACGGCCCGGCCGCGCCGCGCCCCGCCACCTCCGCCGGGCGGCGTCGGCCACCCGCGACTTACCCTGCGCCTGGCTCATGGGCCCCGAGTCCCCCCGACCGACCACGGCAAACGACGCCGCACCCCGGTTCACCCGGATGCCCCGCCCGCCCCGGGCCCGCCCCCGGCGCGGGCCCGGCCGTGGTGGTCACGCGCCGCGAGCAGGTAACGGCGGAGCCCCGTCCCGGCCGCGTCATGGAGCGACGCCAGCCAGTCCGGCCACGCGTCGAGCGCCTGCCGGGCGACGGCGAACCTCGCCTCCGAGGCGACATGCGAGGCGGTCGCCCGGGTCACCTCGCCGAAGCAGTTGAGCATGGCGCCGGCCGCGGCGGTCGCGGCCCATCCGCCGTTCCGGCGGTCCGACCACGGCGACCCGCGCGTCGGGCGCCCGTCGGGCCACCTCGACGGCGACGGACAGTCCCAGCACGCCGTTTCCCACGACGGCGACGTCGGCGGTGCGGCTCGTTGGCATGGTGCACTCCCGAAGGTCGGGCGGCCCGGACCCCGGTCGGCGCGCGGGCCTCTCAGCCCTCGACTACCCGAAGTGTTCGATTGGCCACCTCGGGTTCCGACCGTCCCGGGGGAGTGTCGGAGTGGAAGGGGAGGCGGACGGTGATGTCCAGACCGCCGGCGGGCGTGGCGAGTGCGCGGAGCTCCCCGCTGTGGGCGGCGACGATGGCGCGCACGATGGACAGGCCGAGCCCCGCGCCCTCGCCCTGGGCCTCCGCGCCGCGGACGAACGGCTCGAGCAGCCCGTCCGCCGCGTCGGGGGGCAGCGGCCGGCCGGTGTTCGCGACCCGCAGGAACGCCCACCCGTCCGCGCTGCCCGTCGTCACGGCGACCCGGCCGCCCGGGACGTTGTACCGCACCGCGTTGTCCACCAGGTTGTTCACCAGGCGTTCGAGCAGCACCGGCTCGCCGGTGACCGGTGCGGGGCGCAGCTCCGGACGGAGGGTGACGTCGCGGGCCGCCGCCGGGTCGGTCGCGCCTTCCAGCACGCCGGCCGCGACGTGTGCGAGGTCCGCCGGCCGGCGTTCGCGCAGGCCGCCCTCGCTGCGGGCCAGCGCCAGCAGCCCGTCGAGGGTGCGCTGGCTCTGCTCCACGGCGGTCCTGACGTCGCCGGCCATGGTGAGCAGTTCCCGCGGGCTGGGCGTGCCGTCGAGGGTGACGTCGATCGCGGTGCGCATCGTGGTCAACGGGGTGCGCAGCTCGTGCGCGGCGTTGGCGGTGAACATCCGCTGGCTCGCCAGCACCCGGTCGCGTTCGGCGATGCCGCGCTGGATCCGGTCCAGCATCCCGTTGACGGTGCCGGCGAGCGCGGCCAGTTCGTCGGCCGGCCCGCGGACCGGCACCCGCTCCGAGAGGTTCTCGGCGGAGAGCCGCTGGGCGGTCGCCGAGATGGTCCGGATCGGGCGCAGCACCCGGCCCGCCACGAACCAGCCGAGCGTGGCGGCCAGCAGCGTCACCACCACCAGCGCCACGGTGGCCCGGGTCAGCAGATCGGAAAGCGCCGCGGAGCGAGCCTCGTCGAGGAGATGGCCCAGTTCGGCGGAGGGCGACGGGGCCTCGGCGCCGGGAAGCCGCCGCTCGTACTGAACGATCCGCACGACGGGCCTGCCGCGCATCAACGCGTACGTCAGCGCCGTCATCAGCAACCCGGCGACCAGCACGGTCACGGTGAAGAGAAGCGTGAGCCGGCTCCTGGCGGTCAGTCGGGCGCGCACGCCCTGATCCGGTAGCCGGCGCCGGTGACGGTCCCGATCAGCGGCGGCTCGCCGAGCTTCCGGCGCAGCGTGCCCACGGTGATCCGCACCGCGTTGGTGAACGGGTCGGCGTGCTCGTCCCACACCTTCTCCAGCAGCGTCTCGGCGCTGACCACGACGCCGTCCACGGCCAGCAGCAACTCCAGAACCCCGAACTCCTTGGGCGTCAGGTACAGCGGCCGGCCTCCGCGCTCCGCCGTGCGCCGCGCCGGGTCGAGCACCACGTCGGCGGCGCGCAACACCGGCGGCCGGGCCGGCGTGCTGCGCCGCGCCAGCGCCTGCACCCGGGCGACGAGCTCGGGGAACGCGAAGGGCTTGCCCAGGTAGTCGTCCGCGCCCAGGGTCAGGCCGGCCACCCGGTCCTGCACCGCGTCCGAGGCGGTGAGCATCAGGATCCGGGAGGTGCCGCGGCGCGCCAGCCGCCGGCAGATCGTGTCCCCGTGCACGCCGGGCAGGTTCCGGTCCAGCACCACCACGTCGTACGGCGTGCCCTCGGCCTTCTCCAGGGCGGTCGCGCCGTCGTGCGTCACGTCGACGGCGAAGCCCCGCTTGCGCAGCCCGACCGCGATGTACCCGGCCAACGGCTGCTCGTCCTCGACCAGTAGTACCCGCATGCGCTCAGCATCCCAGCCGTCACATATGGATCTTGTATGGAAGTCCGCCGGGCGGGCGACGGGGAGGGCCGCGCGGTCGCGGGCGGCGCGGACCCCGCCGGTGACGGTGGCGGGGTCCGCGGGCATCCGGTCGTCACTCCTCCGCGGGGATGCGCAGGAAGGTCACGGAGTACGGGGGGAAGGTGTAGTCGAAGCGGGAGTCCACCCCGTCGAAGGTGGACTCGACCGACTGGACGGGCCGCTCCGTCCCGGTGTTCACCGCCTCCGGATCGCCCCGCAGGGTGGTGACCTCTGCCGTCGGGCGCACGGCGGTGCCGGCGCCTAGGTCGATGGCGGTGCGGGCCGCGTCCTCCTGCGCGTTGACGACCTTCAGGATCAGGTCGCCGGTCTCCGCGTCCCGCGTGACGGCCTGTCGGAACGGCTCGGCGACCGCGTCGTCCGTGAAGCTTCCCCACTCCTCGCCGTCCAGGAGGAGGGTGACCTCGCGGTCGCGCACCTCGACGCGGATGTCGTAGGCGCGGCCGGCCTCGATCGTCGTGCCGTCCTGGAGCAGCGTGGTCTTGGCGCCGTCCTCCGCCTTCTCCACGGCCGAGGCGGTGTTGTTCCAGCCGCCCAGGTTCCACCAGTAGTAGGTGCTGGTGTCCCGCACGCCGAAGCCGACGAGGAAGCCCTCGCCGCCCGCCTGCTTCGTCGCGGTCACCGCCAGGTCGTAGTTCGTCCAGCCGGGGTCGCCGGCGGTGACCATGGTGTTCTCCGCGGTGGTGTCGCTCTGCACGTACGCGCCGTCCGCCACCGCCCGGCTGCCGACGCCGGTGGCGTGGCTCCACTGGTCGGCGCCGGCGGAGAAGTCGTCGGCCAGCCGTGCAGACCGTAGAGGCGACGACCTGACCGGTCAACAGGTCGCGCTCGCGCGGCGGCCGCCGTCCGGGAGGGCCCCGCTGATCCCGCCGCCGGGATCAGCGGGGCCGTCGGTCGGGCGACGTCGTTCGGGTGGGGACGGTCGGGCGGCGACGGTCAGGAGGCGGTCTCCCTGCCGCGGTCCTCGGCGGGTCGGCGGGGACGGCCGGCCCGGGCGACGCGCGCCGGCGCGGGGCGGACGGGGTGCGGCCGGCGCCGCCACTCCATGACGGACCACGGAGGGGCGAGATCGGCGAGGTCGGTTATCTGGTGCGGCTTCAGGGTGCGCGGATCGGCCGCCTCGCGGTGCCGGGCGAACACCCGTTCGACGTAGCGGTGCCCGGTGTCGGGCCCGATGACCAGGCAGGTGCGCCCGGGGTGGCGGGCGCCCTCCCAACCGGCGGCCAGATGGGCGGCGCCGGTGGACAGGCCGGCGAAGACCGCGTGGTCGCGCAGCAGCCCCACGGCCCCGGCCATGGCGTGGCGGAAGTCGATCCAGTGCACCGCGTCGTACAGCTGGTGGCGCACGTTCTCGAACGGGATCGAGCTGCCGATGCCGGCGATGATGGCCTCGGGATCGCGGAACCGCTCGGCGCCGAAGGTGACGCTGCCGAACGGTTGGATGCCGACCAGCCGGACGTCCAGGCCGTGCTCGCGCAGCGGCAGCACCAGGCCGCCGGTGGAGGAGCCCGTGCCGACCGCGCCCACGACGGTCAGCTCCCGGCCCGGCAGCGCCGCGCGGACCAACTCGGCGAACTCGCGGTATCCGGCGTAGTGGACGGCGTCGTGGTACTGGCGCATCCAGTGCATGTCGGGGCGCTCGGCGATCAGTTCGCGCACCCGGCGCACCCGGCGCTCCTGGTCGAGCCGTAAGTCGTGGGCGGGCGGCATCTGGTCGACGGTGGCGCCGAGGATCTCCAACTGCACGCGCATGGTCTCGTCGACGGTGGTGGAGGCGACGATGTGGCAGCGCAGGCCGTGCCGGTGGCAGGCCATGGCGAGGGCGAGCGCGTAGATGCCGCTGGAACTGTCCACCATGGTCTGGCCCGGCGTGACGACGCCGCGCTCCAGCAACTGGCGGACGGCGCCGAGCGCGGCGTAGACCTTCAGCGTCTCGAACCGCGCGAGGACGGTGTGCGGGCCGAGCCTGACCAGGTCGGGCGCCTTGACGGCGTCGGTGACGTGCTCGTGCACGACGGTGGGGGGTGGCGGCGGCACTTCGGTCACCCCCCGCCCGACCGGCGGCGCCCGGTGGGCGCCGGGACGCGGGGGAGTGGTGGTCGGATCATGGAGAACTCCTTCCGGGGGCGACCGGCCGTCCGCGGGACGGGCGCGCACGACGGGCCGCCGGGAGTGGTGGTCGAGGGACGTTCCCGACCCGCGCCGTTTCCCGTCGTCTTCGTTTGCGGAACAGGGAATCGGAGAGGAGGGTGGCGGAGAAATCGGACCGGGAATTCTCGTCCTCATACCATGGCATGACGGTTGGTCACCTCACTCACCAGAAAAGTGGTGTCTGACCGACGCGAATGGTGCCCCGGATTATCGATCGCGAAACTCCGGGAAAATGTGGCAACTTATTCGGATGGCGCGGGGAACCAGGTGCCCGTTTCATACGACTAAGAAAAGGGGAGGTGCGTTCTCCGGACCGGTTCCGGTGCCCCGGCCCCCTCGGCCGTGGCCAGTTGCGAGATCAGCGTCTGTCGGGCCCGCGCCACCCGGGAACGCACGGTGCCGACCGGACATCCGGTGGCCGCCGCGGCCTCGGCATAGGGCAGCCCGAGTATCTGGGTGAGCGTGAACGCGGCCACCCGGTCCGCCGGCAGCGCGGCGAGCAGGTCGTGCAGCGCCACCCCCTCCTCGAACCCGGGCGGATGGGCGCGTTGGGCGCCGTCCGCCGCCGCCGTCCAGTCGGCGGTCGCGGCCAGCCGGGGGCGGGACCGCTCGTAGCGCAGGCGGTCGATCGCCGTTCGCCGGGCGATGGCGAACAGCCAGGTGCGTGCCGAGGAGCGGCCCTGGAAGGCCGGCAGGCCGCGCAGCGCGCGCAGCAGGGTCTCCTGTGCCAGGTCCTCGGCACCCTGCGGATCGCCGGTGAGCCCGGTGAGATAGCGCTGGAGGTCGCCGCGCACCGCCCGCACGAAGCGGTCGGCGGCCTCCCGGTCGCCGCCGCGCGCGGCCAGCGCCCAGGCCGTCACCGTGGCGTCGTCCCCGGCACCAGTCGTTGAGGTCATCGTCCCGTCGCCCTTCACGTGGGCCGCGCCGTCCGCGGGGAGGGCGCGGCGGGGAGAGGGCCGGGACCCGGGGTCCCTGAGGGCAGGAGGGAGCGCGGTGACGCGCGTTCAGGTGGGGGAGCCCCGGCCGTGGCGCCGTGCTGTCGTCGCGACAGCGAGCGGCGCCGGCGGGCCGCGGGACGGCAGCGAACGGGCGAAGGTGGGCCGACGCGGGGCCGGCGTGTCGCGGTCGGGGCGCGGGACGGCCGACCGGGTGGGCGCCGGCGCGGCGCGGCAGCCGTCCGGCAGTGGCAGGGGCGGCAGCACGCGCTGGGCCGCGCGGCGCAGCAACCGGAACACCGCGCGCTCGCCGCGACTCAGCCACAGGGCTCCGAGCAGCGCGGCGGCGGCGTGGGCGGCCAGCATCCCGGCGGAACCGCCGGGCAGCGCGCCGTGCGCGGGACCGGCCAGGGCCTGCGCCGCCGCGTCGGTCATGGCCTCAGGGGCCGCCGTGGCGTCGTGCGGGACCGTGTGGCGGGACTCGGCATGGGGTCCGGGGGAGCCACACGGCGGCGGTTCGACCAGCCGCCACCAGTCGGCGGCCGGCGTCGCCGGGCAGCGGGCCTGGCCGGGGGCGAGGCCCGAGAAGCCGGGAAAGCTGGGGAAGCCGGGAAAGCCGGGGAAGACCGAGAAGACCGAGAAGAAGACGTGCAGCAGCGCCTGGGTGCCCAGCGCCGCCAGGACCACCGCGCGCGTCCCGCGCTCCCGGCGCCCCAACAGCCAGGCGGCGGCGCCGCAGCCGGCGAAGGCGGGCAGCAACGAGGCGGCGGACACCGCGGCACCCGAGGCCAGGACGTGGCCCGAGGCGGCGAGCAGCACGCAGAGCCCGGCGAAGACCGCAGCCCGCGCCACTCGCAACGCTCGGCCCGCGTCCATAACACCCTCATCGTCGCACCGGCCGGCGCGCGGCACGATACGCGCGGCGGGCCGACCGTTTCCGGCAGCGCACCGGAGGCGACGCGTCGGTCACCGAGGAAAGTCGGTCAATCGCCGTCCGTGGTCTTCCCGGTGACGCGGAGAGCGCCTAGATTCCCCCACGCCCGGCTCAGCCGCGAGAGACGGAGGAACCCGATGTCCCCTCACCGACCCAGGTCAGGCCCTCGGCGGTGCCGCGCGCACCGCCCGGGCGCGGCAGGCCGGTTGCGGGCCGTGCTGGTCGCGCTGCTGTTGCCCTGGGCGCTGCTGGCGCCCACGGCCCTTGCTCACGACGGGGCGGCCCACGAAGGCGCCCATGACGGCGCCCACGACGGGGCCGTCGCCGGGACCGGCAGCGCGGCCGCCGAGCCGCCCGCCGACGACCGGTTCCAGAAGGTGCTGTTGGAGGGTGAGGGCCTGACCCAGCCGATGCGGATCAGCGTGGCCCCCGACGGCCGCGTGGTCTACATCGAGCGGGACGGCCGGGTGAAGATCTGGGACCCGGACCTGCAGACGTCGGTCGTGGCGGGCACCGTGCCCGTGCGGGTCACCGGCGAACTGGGCCTCGTGGGCCTGGCGCTGGCCCCGGACTTCGCCGAGACCGGCCACCTCTACCTGCACTTCTCACCGCCCGACTGGGACACCACCTTCGTCTCCCGGGTGTCCCGCTTCACGTTGGGCGCCGACAACGTGCTCGACCCGGACTCCGAGACCCCGATCATCGACATCCCGCATCCCGCGGGGGTGATGGGCTGGCACAGCGCGGGCGACCTGCTGATGACCGACGACGGCGAACTCTTCGTCGCCACCGGCGACAACACCGAGTGCTGCGCCTCCCGCGGCTTTCCCGGCACCGACGAACGACCCGGGCACGAGGGCGGCGACGCCCAGCGGACCTCGGCCAACACCAACGACCTGAACGGCAAGATCCTGCGCATCGTGCCGCTGCCGGACGGCGGTTACCGCGTCCCGGCGGGCAACCTGTTCCCGGAGAGCCGGGATCACGCGGACCTGACCCGGCCGGAGATCTACGCGATGGGCTTCCGCAACCCGTTCACCCTCGGCGACTACGACGAACGGACCGACACCCTCTGGATGGCCGACTACGGGCCCGACGCCGTGCAGGCCGACCCCGAGCGCGGCCCCGCGGGACACGTCCGGGTCTTCCTGATCACCGAGCCGGGCAACTACGGCTGGCCGTACTGCACCATGGACAACCAGCCCTACAACGACTGGAACTACGTCACCGACGAGCCGGGACCCTGGTTCGACTGCGACCGGCCGGTCAACGACTCGCCCAACAACACCGGCCGGGTCAGGCTCCCGGCGATCCAGCCCGCCACCGTCTACTACACCTACGACAAGCAGGAGTACTTCCCCGAGCTCTACGGCGGCGGCGCCATGGCGGGGCCGATGTACCACTACGACGAGGACAGCGACTCCCCGACGAAGTTCCCCGAATGGTTCGACGGCCGCCGCTTCTTCTACGACTGGACCACCGACTGGGTGCAGACCACCGACATGAACCGGCAGCTGACGGAGCCCCGGGACATGCGGGAGTTCCTGCCCGACCTCGACTTCGCCAAGCCCATGGACCTGGAGTTCGGGCCCGACGGCTCGTTGTACGTGTTGGAGTACGGCAACGGCTGGGGCTCCAGCAACGACGACGCCGGCCTCTACCGGATCGATCACGTGGAGGGCAACCGCACCCCGCTGGTGTCCGCCGAGACCAGCACCGACTCCGGCGCGCTGCCGCTCGCCGTGCACTTCGACGCCACGGCGTCCACCGACCCCGACGGCGACGCGCTCGGCTACGCCTGGGACCTCGACGGCGACGGCACCGACGACGCCACCGGCGCCACGGTCTCGCACACCTACACCACCGCCGGTTCCTTCGAGCCGCGGCTGACCGTGACGGACGCCCACGGCGCCTCCGCGACCACCCGTCTCACGGTGGTCGCCGGCAACACCCGGCCGACCGTCACCATCGAGACGCCGGCCGACGGCACGTTCGCCGAGTTCGGCGAGGACATCCCGTTCCGGGTCAGCGTCGAGGATCCGGACGGCGGGGCGGTGGACTGCACCCAGGGCGAGGTGACGTACCTGCTGGGCCACAACGAGCACGGCCACCCCATGGGCGAGGCGACGCCGAACGCCGACTGCGAGGGCGTGATCTCGCCGGGGCGGGACGCCGAACACGGGCCAGGCGCGTACGTGTTCCACATCGTCCAGGCCAGCTACACCGACGCGGGCGGCGCCGGCGAGGCGCCCCCGCTCACCGGCGAGAGCGACGTGGTGCTGCATCCGAGCGAGTACGACGCCGCCACCTACCCCGAGGGCGAGGGCGTCGCCCTCTACATGGGCGAGCTGTTCCTGCCGGACTCGGGCAACTGGTTCATGTTCCCGCGGATCAACGTCGCCGACGTCGGGGAGCTGACGATCCGGCTCGCCACCCGCACGGCGGGCGCGAACGTCACCGTGCACGCCGGCGGGCCCGAAGGGCCGGTGGTGGCGCGCCTCGAGAACCTGCCGTGGACCGGCTCGACCTCGTTGTCCGAACGGGTCTACGAGTCGTTCACCGCCGAGGTGACCGACCCCGGCGGCGCGCACGACCTCTACGTCGTCGCCGACTGGCCCGACGGTTCGCAGCCCGAACTCTTCGTCGACACCCTCACCTTCGGGCCGTGACGAGCGCGCCGAGAGGGCGGCCCCCCCCGCGGCGGGCCGCCCCCCCG